>NZ_JBQWIE010000003.1:0-180558 GCF_056745525.1 Parasediminibacterium sp. HNIBRBA5674
GATTTTACATTAATCCTTGATACAAATTGAATCCCCTTGTTGGTAAATGTATCGTAGGTGCTTCTTGCGGTAATACCTCTGTCAAATATCTTAATGCTGTTTACATCATTTTCTGATTGTTTAAGTATGGTTTCTCTTAATGCTACATTCTCACTGTTATGTGTTTGGTCTGTATAAAAATGAACTATCTCTGGAATATCGGCATAGCCAACGGTAAACTTCAGTTGACGATAATTACCTGCATCTCCACCTTTTAACTGATAACCGACATTTAATAACTTGGTTGATAAAGCAACAATGGTAGAATCGAATCGGATAATTGCATTTTTATCAGTGCCTAATTCTTTTTTGTAGACACGAACACAAGCTTCAAATAGTTTTTCGAAATAGGCAGCATTGATAACAGATAGCCTTGTACCAATGGAACTAAACCGAATACTACTGTGCCTATTTTTACTATTAATGAGCCTAAAAACAAGTGTCTCATAAGCTGATTCCATAGTGCGAAGGCTATTGTCTTTGTGGCTAATAATACAATGCAGCAGCAATTTAAACATCACTTCGCCTTGCAATTTTTTTGTAAAAACGTCCACCTCGGTTTCTATAGCCAACTCTTCAAGTAGCTTAGATGGTATCAATGAAAGCACTTTTTGTAATTCCATCTTAAAGCAACGGATAAATTTAATTTTATTGTATCAAAGAGCTAATTTATCTTTCGTACACCTGTGCTATCACCACCAATCTTGCAAGAAACACTATTTCTTTACAACAACAGTATCATTTTTTTAACAACTACCGAAACTTTGTGCATAAACCTTTTATTCATCAGCATTTCGTCACAATAAAATTTTTTCTATTAGTTTTACCGCATCAGTAATACTTCACAACATATAGAAACCAATTTAGGTACTATCGCTTCATTAGCTGTAGAAAAACAAACCGAGAACGATGCATTTGGCAGTTTCTTAAAGTCTGCATCAAAGCCAGAAACGATAGATATATTAGTTAATTCGCTAAATGAAACCATATCTCAGCAAGTTGATTGTACCACTTGTGGCAATTGCTGCAAAACTTTAATGATTAATGTAACGGAAGAAGAAGCCGATAATTTATCAGCGCATCTACAACAAAAAAGAGCCAATTTTGACAACACCTATTTGGAAAAAGGTGGCAGCATGATGGTAATTAATACCATGCCTTGCCATTTTTTAAGCGATAACAAATGCACCGTGTACGATTATCGTTTTGCAGGTTGTAAAGAGTTTCCTGCCTTGCATTTACCCAATTTTACCAAACGTATATTTACTACGTTTATGCATTACGACCGCTGCCCTATTATTTACAATGTGGTAGAACAATTAAAAATTGAGACAGGATTTATAAGGAATGATGGCAACACTGATAACGCTGATTTTGACCGATAAACACAGATTTTAAATTAATTCAACAGCTGTAGAATAAGAAAATCCATTTCCATCCATACGAATCTGCGTCATCGTGTTACTATCAATCATACTAAAACAAATTTTTAGGGCACCAATCACCATATTTATTACCTAGTAAAAAGCCTACAAGTATTTCGTGTGAGCCATTGCTTACTGCACGTAAGTTAGAGGTATTAATATCGTAAGAGTAGCCGATATTGATGCTATTACTTAAGTTTACACCTAGCATACCAGCAAACCCATCTTGGTATCTATAAGTACCCCCCACCCATATTAAATCTTGGTATTGCAATTTGGCATTTATATCTACACCCAACGGTAAAGGATTGATATATCTAGCCATTACACTTGGCAACAAGGTTAAATCATCATTTAAGTACAACCTCATACCAGCTTGTAAAAAAATGTGCGGTATCAATCTCGCGTTATCTACCTGGACAGCCGTACCAGAAAACACAATGTTCTGAGGTACAATTTGTTGCACCGATATACCGGCAAAATAGTTTTTACTATACAACCATAAGCCTGCACTAATATCTGGTTTTATGGTATTTAAAGAACTACTCAAATTTACCGCAGGATCTACCCTATTATCACCAAAATCTACCTTAGAATTATCAATACTCATTTGCGTAATGCCAGCACTAATACCAAAAGACAAGTTGGCGTTACTGCTTAAACCTACATGATAAGCATACGACCCATAAGCAGCAAAACGATTCAGAGGCCCTGTCTTATCGTTCAAAACCGTAAAGCCAACACCATGATGCGGCTCTGGCTTTTGGTAACTCTGCCAGTAAGCTTGGCCTCTTGGGTTACCGCCTTCTCTATGAAAACTCGTTGGGTTTTCTCTTTCATCGTAATCACTTTTTTTAAGTGGCGCATGAATAGTTAAATAAGTAGTTACAGGTGCGCCTTGTAAGCCCACCCATTGTGCCCTATGGCTTACTTTTATATCGGTATAGTTTTCAATACCTGCTACCGCAGGATTAATGATATAATTATTAAGTATGTATTGTGTATAGTAGGGTCTTTGCTGCGCAAATGCGTTTGTTACCACAAAAAGCATTAACAAAACAATCAATCGTCGGTATAAAAAAGTCTTCATGAACTGCTAAGTTAATTGTTGTTACCTAATAATCGTCACGCTACCACTAAGCGTGCTTCTGCCATTTTTAGGGTTGATGATGTAATAGTACGTGCCTACTGGTAATGGTACACCATTTAGTTTGCCATCCCATGCATTATTAGGGTCGTAGCCTGTGGTTTTGTACACCAATTGCCCATAGCGGTTGTAGATTTCTATCGTGGCACCAGGGTAACTTTCTAAACTCTTGATTACCCATGTGTCGTGGTTACCATCACCATTCGGTGTAAACGTGTTTGGTATTACTGGGGTTTTTAGTACTACTACTGTTATTTGGTCGCTTACAGCGCAACCACCTATGCCTGTGAGTTGTAGCTTGTAGGTAATACTATCTACACTGGCTATTGGTGTGCACATTGGTACGGCTGCGGTATCGCTGCTGAGGTAGGTTGGGCTACCTGCTGGCGAGATGGCTGTCCATAAATAGCTGAGGCTATTGCCATAAACGGTCTGTGGTTTGATGGCGATGGTACCACCTTCTAGTACCACTAGATTTGGCCCTAACTCTAGCATTGGGTAGGGATGTATGGTGACAGTTTGCTTAGCCGTATCGCTTCTACAGCCTTGTGCATTGTCTATCCATAAACGTATTTGGTAAGTACCGCTGTCGTTAAACTGTCTACTTGGGTTTTGTGCGTTGTTGGTATTTGTTTGCCCTTGCGCTAAATCCCAATACCATGTGGTGACTGCACTAGTTTTGCCATTGCTTTTATCTGTAAAGCTGATATTATCTCTCACGCACACGGCTGTTGGTGTGGCGGTAAACGCTGCTGTTGGTTGTGGGTTTACATCGCTGTAAGCTTGTGTCAGCGAGTCTACGCAACCATCTTTGGTGGTGATGATGAGTTTGACTGGATAGCCGGCTGTTGGCGCTAGTGCGCTGTATTGGTGGCTAGCTGTTTGGCTGGTACTACCTGTGGCATTGTTGGGGTCGCCAAAGTTCCAACTGTAGCTGAACAAGTTTTGGCTATTGTCTGCAATAGTGCTGGTGCTGGTAAATGTGCCGTTACCGTCTGGTAAGCAGATGGTTGGCATAGTGAAGCTCACTTTTGGTAAATAGTTGACTTTGATAGTTTGGGTATTGACTTGGCTTCTACAACCACTATCTGTTGTGACTCTTAGGCTAGCGGTGTAAGTACCTGCTGCTGCATAGCTGTAACTGTAGGCGGCACCTGTGGTTTTGTTGGCAGTATTACCATCACCATAGATCCATTGCCAAGAGGTGATATTGCTGTAGTTGGCTACTGAGCTATCGGTAAAAGTGATATTGTTCTTTTCGCAGCTTGGGCTGCTGATGCCCCATTTGGCTACTGGGCTTGGCCATATGGTAATGGCTTGTGTGGCGCTATCGGCGCAGCCGATGGTGCTGGTGTGTTTGTACTGAATATTGTAGGCACCTGCTGGTGTGTTGCTTGGTGTAACAGTACCTGTGCTATTGGTGGCTGTACCTGTATAAATAAATGTACCTGCTATGCCTGTGGTTTCGGTGGCTTGGGTAATTTGTCTTGGGCTAGCATCTTTACAAATGCCTGGTATTATGGTAAACTGTACCCTTGGGCTTGGGTTTAAAGTAATGTTTCTGGTGATGCTATTGACACAGATATTACCTGAATAAGCGGTGAACTTGATTTGGATGGTTTTGGGTGCTTGTGGATTGTAAAAATTAGGGTATAGATGTTTGTACAACTTACCTAGTTTGTTATGCCCTGACGTTGGGTTGTCGTCTATTTCTTTTACGGTTGGATTATTTAGGTTATCCCACACAATTTCTACTTTGGTGATATTACCAAAATCGATGTAGGATGTATCTAATATGCCTACTGAATCATTGGCACACAATTTCCCTGCATTTTGTACGGCAAAGCCTGGTACTGGTATAGAGCCGTTTACGGTAAAGGGCTGTTGTAGGGTTACAGCACAGCCTTTATTGCTGGTAACGGTTTCTGCTACTTGATAGATATCTGTTTTCTTGTATTTAGCAGATGGGTTTTTAACCGTAAGTGTGGTAAATGGTGTTGGTACTGGTGTGATGCCTGTAACATTCAAGTTCCAGTTATAGGTGAAGCTGGCTTGGCTACCATCGGCTATTTTGCTGGTATCTGTAAATTGGGCGGCAGCATCGGATAGGCAGATTTCTGGTACTACAAAACCTACTTGTGGTAATGGATTGATGGTGACTGTTTGGCTAACCGTATCGCTTTTACAGCCTTTGTCGCTTTCTGCCATATGTTTTACGGTGTAAGTGCCATAAGTGGCGTAGCTGTGGGTGAAGGCGTTTTTGTTGGTGGTATCTACTACTCTACTATCGCCTAGTGACCAATACCATCTGGCGATATTACCTGTGGCTATTTTGCTGGTATCTGTGAACGTAACTGGTCTTGTTTCACAATACGCTGCGGCTGTAGCAGTAAAGCCTACTTGTGGTAGTGGATTGACCACTGCTGTTTTGGTAACAGTATCGCTATTGCAGCCTTTATCGGTAATCGTATATAAACTCACATTGTAACTGCCTGATGCTGCGTAACGGTGCTTACTGTCTTGTAATGTATCGGTGAAACTGTCGCCGAAGGACCAGCGCCAAGAAGATATAGCACTGCCCTTACCATCTGTAGAATCTTTGAAATAAGTAGTATCTCTAAAGCAAGGCTGATTGACAACTGAGAAATTAGCTTTTGCCTGCGGATAAATAGTTGCAATGCTTTTGGAAGTATCTTTTACACAACCAAACACAGAGGTAGCAGTTAGCTTCACATTAAATGGCCCAACAGCAGCAAAATTATGCGTTGGATTTTTAACACTATCAATGCCACCGTCACCAAAATTCCAAGCGTACTTAAACGTTGTAGATGTATCAATTATCGTTGTGGTATTTGTAAACGTAGCTGCACCTTGTGGCAAACAAACCACGGTAGGTATTATAAAATTAGGTATAGGCAACGTATGAACATCTAATACTTTCGTGATAGTATCGCTCTTACATCCTTTGTCTGTCTCTACCATTAATTTTACTGCATAACTGCCATAGCTAGTATATGTGTGGCTAAATGGATTACCATTTGCAGTGTCAATTACTCTGCCATCACCCATTAGCCAATACCAACGCACCAAATTTCCAACGTTTGCCTTTGAGGTATCAGTAAATGTAATACCACTTTTCTCGCAATAAGCACTTGCATTGTAAGTATACAAAGCACTAGGCAAAGGATTTACAACTGTAGCTTTGGTTAGAGTATCACTGTAGCAGCCTTTATCGGTAATTACAAATAACTTCACACTATCGGTACCAGCAAGTAAATATCTGTGCTTGGTATTTTGTGAAGTATCTGACGTACCATCACCAAAATCCCAATTCCATTTTACAACAGTTGCGCCTTTACCATCACTTACATCTGTAAAAGCTGTCGTATCTCTCAAACAAACTTCATTGCTTAAAGTAAAAGCAGCTTTTGGCTGTTCAAAAATAGAAGTCAAAATTTTAGTTGTGTCTTTTATGCAACCAAAAACTGATGTAGCTGTAAGCTTCACATTAAATGGCCCAACGTTGCTAAAATAGTGTACTGGATTTTTCGCACTATCAATACCGCCATCACCAAAATTCCAAGTATAACTAAATGTGGTTGAGGTATCACTAATAGTAGTTGCATTTGTGAAAATACCTTTACCTATAGGCAGACAAACTGCTGTAGGCAATGTAAAATTTGCAACAGGTAAAGGATTTACGACTAATAATTTTGTAAATGCATTGCTTTTACAACCTGTATTATTTTCTACCACTAAGCTTACAGTATAAGTACCTGCTGTGTTATAAACCTGCGTTCTAGTGGCATTAGTAGTTAGCGTATCTTTTTTTCCATTACCATAATCCCAATACCATTTTACAATAGTACCGGTGGTAATAGATGATGAGTCTGTAAAAGAAATTGTAGTACCTAAGCAAGTATTACTACTAATTCCAAATTGTGCAACAGGTGCTGCGGCAATATCAAAAGAAATTGTAGTATCGCCTATGCAGCCAAAATCGGTAATTGGTCTATAGCGGATATTATATATTTTAGGTAATGCAAACTTGTGCAATGGATTCTTCAAACTATCCTGAGTACCGTCACCCCAGTACCACAAACCATTTACAACATTGCTAATGCCTAAACCTGTAGATGCATCTGTAAAAGGAATAGAATCTGAAATACACCTTGCCGTGCTTACACTAAAATTAGCATTTGGTACATTGCTTATTACAACAGGAAAATCATACTCTGCATTACTAGTACCACAACCATCTGGTGTAGGATTGGTAGCATATAACTTTATTGTATCTGTACCTGTTTTTGAATAAATAAATGTTTTACTACCTAAACCATTTGCAGGGCTATAGTAATATAAATTTTGACCACCAATAGTTGTAGAACTATCGGCTTTGGGCGTAAGTGGACCAATAGTGGTATTAGGTGAGAGATTGGTATTGGCAGCACCGCCAAAGTCCCATGTTATTGAAGTTGGTTGATAAGACAATGGCACAGAAAATTGAAATGGTGTACCCACACAAGTGGCGGCAAAACTTAAACGTGCATATGGATTTTGAAATATAGGTGTATATAAATCTTTAATATTAGTGCCAGCATTGTAGCCATAACTCTCTACATTACCAAATCCATAGGCAATGGCATTAAAACCAGTATCAGAATACAAGGCATGAGAACCAGCCGTAACAGGAAGAATTGCATAAGAATAATTGGCATCTCTAGGATGTGTAATAAAACTCGATGCTTTACTCACACCATCTAGTTTAAAACTATTGACACCACCCTTTTTGATAATAACATTAATACCATGAACTGTTATAGCATTATGAAAGGTAGAGTTTAAGGTGATGTTATTAATAGTCTGTTCAACAGGACTTAAATAAATCATTTCAGGATCACCTGGCGAACCATTACCATCAACACCTTGCGTTGGTGTATATTGCGCCACATTTATGGGTTTATCTGCTTCAATTAAATTCCAAACACCATTTGTTGTATTGGCAACAGACAAGCCATTTCCTGGAATACTAAGCGGTGTAGAATTTTTTAATTCGTAAAAAAAGTTCCGTTGTAAAAAACTAGAAGAAATGACGTTACCATTTAGTTTTACAACCGTTGTAGGATCGGTAACACAAATACGATAGTAATTATTAGGTTGCGTACCTGTTGGTGCTGTCAAATATTTCAATCCCCATGCGCTTGCCGGTAAACTTTGTGCGAATGTATTATCACCACTACCAGTTTGATTATTACCTGATGTTGTGCCACCAATACTCATTTTACCTGCACCGCAAAAAACAGCAATCTTTTTACAACTACCATTAGTACTAATAGTTCTAATATGAGTACCTGTTAAATCTGTACCTGTATTGCCAGAGGTTGTCCCCATCACACTATACACTTGCCCTTTATTTAAATTAACTGTAAAGGGTGAGTTCGCTGTTTTATTATTTTTATTGCTTACCGAAGGCGTTATTTCTACAGTTGTATTATCCTCTACCGCAACCACAAATGCAAATGAATTTGAATTAATCTCATTGGTTGACTGATTATAACTAATTACATAATAGTCTTTACCTAAAGTATTAGTAGGAAATAAAAGTGATGCACCAGAAATGCTATTGTTATAAATGTGTGCATATGCGACTATGTCTACATCGCTGTAAATGTGAATACCTCTATTAAAGTAACCAGTATCTGATATACGTGAATCTTGCACGCCAGTTTTAGGTAATGTAGAAGTTTCTGTAATTTGATTAGCAAACACTTGATAGATTTGTTTATAACCAACAGCAGGGATTTCTACCGTCACATTTGCATTTTTATCCGATGTGAAGTAAAGTACTAAATTCTGGGCATTAATTGGATCAGCATTAGAGGCATGATCCATTCTACAGTGATAGCCATAACCTAGCCAAAAGTCTTTACCCTTATTAGAGAAATTTTGGGCTGAAACGGTAATAAGCAATATTAAGCAAGCAATAGATAGTAATATTTTTTTCATGCAGTCTAAGGTGTAACGCTAATTGATTAGAAATGGCAATTTAAGTTTAAAAACAATTACAAGGTTTTTATTTTAACCCAACCTCAAAAGATACTTGTAACAAGCTATATGTTGCCTTTTAATAAATTCTTCGCAGCGGGCCCTTCACAAAACAACATATCTAAAATACTTAAATTAGGTTGAAAGCCAATTTTAGCTTCAAAAACTTGCGTGTATTTAATAATATTTTTTTGCGTTTGAAAATTCTTAGGTATAAATAAATTTCTATTATCTACTATATCATTTAATTCTTCTTTTGTTTTATATGCAGTAGAAAAACTTATTAAATTATTTAATTTAATTATTTTTTTTGACCAATTTAGCAATTCAATATTTAAGTCAGCCAAAGAATCGTACTGACATTTTAGCATTTTTTCAATATCGAAAATAAAATATTCAAAAAAAGGCGACTTGCCATAACAGCTTTTAATTGTTTTAATATGTTGCTGCTGCCAAGGTTGCGAATATTCAATTTTCACTTCACGCATTAATTGCTTTTTATTACGCCCACCAACTATTGGAATACTTAAATCTATCAACCCATTACTACCAGCAAGGGTGCATCTGTTACGAAAACTCATTTTCTGGTAGTTGTCAAATAGTTCAATAGTATTATTTGTAAAAATAAACAAATTCTTATAGTAACTAACACTTCCAAAATATTGACTATCAGTTATTTGTGTTTTCTTTTTTAAAAAAATATCGTTTTGCATTTTCTTTGATATTTATCTTGCTATTTTATGTATTTCGGGTATAAAATTTACAATTTAAAAATAGCGTTGAAAATTATAAATAGTTTAAAATCAATTATTTAAATGGAATTTATTTGACTAAAAATACTAGTACAACTATTTTAGCTTGATTTAATAATAGCAACAAGCAAAAACTAAACTACTTAGCACACAAACACATAGTTAAAGATAAGGCATAAATTTGAATTACGCCCTTATTTACCTATTTTGCAACAAATGCTATTACCATGAAAAAATACGGCTTCTTTTCGCCCCTATTGTTCATTTTGCTTTGTATGGCTTGCGCCAAACCAAAAGCCTTTGAATACCGAGAATTAAAAAACGTACAGCTGCAAAAAGCTAACTTAGATAAAACCAACCTGACATTTCAGCTGGTTTATTTTAATCCTAACAAGTTTGCGGTCGATTTAAAGCGTGTAGATGGCGAGGTTTATATTAACAATAATTACCTAGGGAAAGTAATTTTAGACACAGCAATGCACATTGATAAATTAAGTGAATTTACCATAGCTAGCACACTTTCTGTAAATACTATAAGTGTTTTAAAAAACTCATTTAGCAGCTTCTTGGGCAATGAAACACTTATAAAAGTGAGTGGTACTACACGTGTAGGTAGGTCAGGATTTTATATAACAGTGCCTTTTAACTACGAAGCGAAACATCAATTAAAGCTTTTTTAAAGCCGAAAAGCTTATCTAAAAATTTTCTGTCCACGCAAAATTTTCTTCGAAAATTTCTGCTTTATGGGCTTGTATATATTTTAAAAACTCTCTTGCAACAACCGACATCTTTTTTTGCTTTAACCACACTAATCGCCAATTTTCAATTAATGGCAGTCCTTCTACCCTAATGATCTGAATATCACCTTGTTTCAATTCATTTTTAAGACTTAAAATAGATTGAATAGAAAAGCCTAAACCAGCCATTACAGCCTGCTTTACAGCCTCGCTTGAAGTAAGTTCAAAACGAACTTTAGGTACAATATGCGCTTGTTGAAAATACTGCTGCATTACCGTTCTGGTACCAGAACCCTCCTCACGGTAAATAAGTGGTAACTCGTCAAACACAGCTTTATTTAGCAGTTCATTTTTATTAAATTCATAATTTTTTGATGCCGTAAGTATCAATTTATTTGGCAACAATACTTCTTGTTCTATTTCTAATTTGTCTGGTAAAACTGATACCAAAGCAAAATCTACCTCATTATTTTCAAGGCTTTCTACCACTTTTGTTTTGTTGGTTACATCCATTAATAAATCTATACTTTGATTCACTTTCAAAAAATCTTTTAAATAATACGGCATTACATACTTACCTGTTGAAGCCACAGAAATTTTTAATTTCCCTGAAAGCATGCCTTTAAAACTCTGTGTTTTGTAATTAATTGCCGCTACTTCTTCTAATATTTTTTCTGAAATTGCATACAATTCGTGGCCAAATTCTGTAACATACAATTGCCTACCTATTACTTCTGTTAGTGGAATATCAAACTGATCCTGCAAGTTTTTCAACTGAATAGACACGGCTGGCTGTGTCATATTTAACTCTAACGAGGCTTTGGTAATGCTCTTTTTTTCAACCACAGCCATAAAAACTTTTAATTGATGGAAAGTGTAGTTCATAATTTTAATTTATGCTATTCATATTTAAGATAAATGAAGTTATATGCTACAAAGAAATGACTTTTGCAACATAAAATTGCAACTATGACAAAAATTACTGTAGCAAAAGGCGATGGCATTGGTCCTGAAATAATGGACGCAACGTTAAAAATTTTACAAGTTGCTGGTGCGCAGCTTGATATTGAAGAGATTGTGATAGGCGAAAAAATGTACTTGAATGGCAACTCATCTGGTATTGCAGACGATGCTTGGGATTCTTTAAGACGTACAAGAGTACTACTAAAAGCGCCTGTAACAACACCACAAGGTGGCGGCTTTAAAAGCATTAATGTAACCATTAGAAAAGTATTAGGCTTATACGCTAACGTACGACCTTGTATTTCTTACCACCCATTTGTACAAACCAAACACCCTGTAATGGATGTTGTAATTGTACGTGAAAATGAGGAAGATTTATATGCAGGTATTGAACATCAACAAACTGATGATGTGATTCAGTGCTTAAAATTGATTTCAAAACCTGGTACAGAAAAAATTATTCGCTACGCATTTGAGTATGCGAAAGCTTATAATAGAAAAAAGGTAACCTGCTTTACTAAAGATAATATTATGAAAATGACCGATGGTTTATTTCATAAAACATTTGAAGAAGTAGGTAAAGAATATCCAGAAATTGAAAAAGAACATTGGATTGTAGACATAGGCGCAGCAAAACTTGCCGATACACCAGAAGTGTTTGATGTTATTGTGATGCCTAATTTATATGGCGATATTTTAAGTGATGTTGCTGCGCAGATTACTGGCTCGGTAGGGCTTGGTGGCAGTGCTAATATTGGTGACGGCTTTGCAATGTTTGAAGCTATTCATGGTTCAGCACCAGATATTGCTGGTATGGATAAAGCTAATCCATCTGGTTTGTTGCTTGGCGCTATACAAATGCTAGTGCACATTGGCCAAAAAGATGTAGCAGAAAAAATTCAAAACGCTTGGTTAAAAACCTTAGAAGATGGTGTGCATACAGCCGATATTTTTAAATTAGGTAACTCTCGTAATTTAACTGGTACACAAGCATTTGCAAATGCCGTGATAGAAAGATTAGGACAAAAACCTAGTACCTTACAAGCTGTTGATTACTCAAAATCTTCAGGCAATTTTAATATTAAACTAAGTACACCAATTGTAAGCAATAAAAATTTAGTAGGTGTTGATGTCTTTTTAGATGAAAAAATATTAAGTGCAGATGATATTGCAGAAAAACTACAACAGATTTCTAATAGCAATCTACCACTTACAATGATTACAAATAGAGGCACAAAAGTGTGGCCAAACGGTTTTCCTGAAACCTTTTGTACTAATCATTGGCGTTGCAGATTTAAAAACACACAATTGACATTATTGCAATATCAAGATATTTTAAATTTATTACAAGCTATTACAAACACAAAGCTTAACGTTATTAAAACAGAAAACCTTTACACCTTTAATGGCGAAATGGGTTTTACAGCGGCACAAGGTCAATAAACAGTAACTAAAAAAATAAATAAATGGAAATTCAATTAATCAGCGGCGTTTTTACTATATCAGAAGCAGAAGGACTTTTAAAAGCTATTTTCAATGCCAAAATAGCTTTTCATGAAGCAAAAATTAGCACCATTAAAATGAGTGAAGAAGACATTAAGCATTCTGAAAAGAAAATTATGCATCTTCAAAATACATTAAAAGAAACCATTGCTAAACTTAAAGAAAATGGGCAAATGCACACTAGTTTAAATGCTCACATAGAAATAAATACAAGACCTCAATTACATCAATAATTATTTCGTTTATTCGTAAAAAAAGATCAATTTGGGTGCCTGCAATGGCTTAATTATTGCAGACACCCAAGTTTTTTATAGAAAACCCACTCTTCATGGCAACTAACAGCAATGTTTCTATTGGTAGCGCTTTAAGAAAATTCTACAAAATTTTGCGCTTAGATAGGCGAGATATTTCATCTATCTATGCTTTCGCAATTTTGGCAGGTATCGTACAACTCTCCTTACCCCTTGGTATTCAAACAATTATCAGCTTTGTAATGGCTGGTTCTGTATCTACATCCATTGTTATTTTAATTGTATTAGTAGTTTTTGGCACATTTCTAAATGGCTTGCTACAAGTAAGGCAACTAGAAATTATCGAAAAACTAAAACAGAAAATTTTTCTACGTTATGGTTTAGAGTTTAGCGACCGCCTACCAAAACTTGACACAGAAAAGCTTGATAAATATTATTTACCAGAGCTTGTAAACCGTTTCTTCGATACGATTTCTTTACAAAAAGGTCTTGACAAATTACTTTTAGATGTACCTGCTGCACTTATACAAACATTATTAGGTTTATTATTATTAGCCTTTTACCACCCTATTTTTATAGGTTTTGGCGCATTGATGTTACTTATTGTAATTGTAATATTACGTTATACATCGCCACAAGGCTTGGCTTTAGCCATGCAATCAAGCGATTATAAATACCAAGTAGCATCTTGGTTGCAAGAAATTGCTAGAGTGGTAAAATCGTTCAAATACTCAAAAAGTACTTTGAATGTAGATAAAACTGACAGCTTAATAGCAAAGCATTTAGATGCTAGAACACAATATTTTAAAGTATTGCTGGTGCAATTTTGGAGTCTTATTAGCTTTAAAATAGTAATAACCGCAGCGATGCTAATTGTGGGCACGTTATTATTAGTTGATCAGCAGATAAATGTGGGTCAGTTTATTGCAGCAGATATTGTAATTATTACTATTATTGGCTCAGTAGAAAAACTAATTTTAAGTTTAGATAAAGTGTACGATGCACTAGTTTCTATTGAAAAATTAAGCAAGGTTACTGAAGCAGAACTTGAAAACGATGGTTCTTTGGTGTTAGATAATACAATACAGCAAGGTGTTTCTATTGAATTTAGAAACACATATTATGGCTTTGAAGAAGGCAAACAAATAATTAGCAATTTAAATTATAATATTACTGCTGGTCAGTTAGTATATGTATCAGGTGCATCTGGCTCTGGTAAATCTACTTTAATGCGCTTACTTACAGGCACTTTGAAGAATTTTGATGGCGGAATTTTAATTGATAATCAACCAATTAAAAGCTACAACTTACAAAGTTTAAGAGTAGCAACAGGTATTTTATTAAATAGTCAAGATATTTTTCATGCCACTTTAAGAGAAAATATTACCATGGGTAACACTAGTATAGATGTGGTAGAAATGAGTCATTACGTTGAAAAGCTAGGCTTAACAGATTTTGTACAATCGCATAGCGCAGGTTACGATTATGTGCTTGACCCATCTGGTAAAAAACTACCAAAAACCATTAGACAAAAAATATTATTAGTACGAACTTTATTAGGTAAAAACAGATTGTTACTGCTTGAAGAACCATTTGAAAACCTAGATGAACCTTCAAGAAAAGCATTGGTAGATATTATTAAAAATAGAAGTAATTGTACCGTACTCATTGCCTCTAACGATACTACTATTGCTAAAGAGTGCGACACCGTTTTACACCTACAAAAGCATTAATCATATTTAATATCATTTGTTTACAATGAATAGTTTCATTAATATAGATATAGAATCACAAGCAGATAATAGCTCATTGGAAGCTTTTAAAAAAGTATATGGCATTGAAAAACATGGCCAAGTAAAAAAATGGCTATGGGGCTTTTTAATTATATTAGTACTTGCTATGTTTTTGCCTTGGACCCAAAATATTAGAGCCAAAGGTGCGGTAACAACGTTAAGACAAGAACAAAGACCACAAGAATTAAACACCATTATTGCTGGTAGAGTTTTAAAATGGTATGTAAAAGAGGGTGATTTCGTAAAAGAAGGCGATACTATTTTACAATTAGGTGAGGTTAAAGTAGATTATTTTGACCCGCAATTACTAGCACGTACGCAACAACAAATAGATGCGAAACAACAAAGTATAGAAGGCTATAAAAACAAAGCAGGTACTGCTGAAATTCAAGCCTCAGCTTTGCTACAAGGTCAGGTTTTAAAACTACAATCACTTGATAATAAGATTTTACAACAACAATTAAAAGTAGCTAGCGATAGCACCGATTTAATTGCTGTAAATAATGAATTAAATGCCTATAAGCGCCAAATTGATGCAGCTAAAGTGATGCTAGACAGTGGTGCTATTTCGCTTACAGAGTTTGAGAAAAGACGTGTGAATTTTCAAAATGGCACGGCTAAGAAAATAAGTACAGAAAACAAATTAGCGCAAGGCAGGCAAGAATTAATAAACCTGAGAATTGAAAAAAACAGTGCTGTTCAAGAATACACAGACAAAATTTCTAAAGCAGAAGGCGATAAATTTTCATCATTATCTAGCGCAGCTTCTACCGAGGCAGACGTATCTAAATTACAAAACCTGTATGCTAGTTACGATGCAAGAAACAAGCTGTATTACATTTTAGCACCACAAAGCGGACAAATTACCAAAGCAAAAAAAGCTGGTATAGGCGAAATGCTGAAAGAAGGTGAGATGATTGTAGAAGTAGTTCCTACAAATATTCAGTACGCAGTAGAAATGTTTGTAGAACCAATGGATTTACCACTAATAAGCATGGGGCAAAAAGTACGCTTTGTTTTTGATGGCTTTCCTGCCATTGTTTTTAGCGGTTGGCCGCAAAATAGCTATGGTACTTTTGGTGGTATTGTAGCTGCTGTAGAAACTTCAGTAAGCGATAACGGTAAATTTAGAGTGCTTGTAGCAGAAGACCCAAGCGATAAAAAGTGGCCAACCATGTTAAGAATGGGTGGCGGCGCAAGCGGTATTGCTTTGCTTAAAAATGTACCTATTTATTACGAATTATGGCGTAATATCAATGGCTTTCCACCAGACTATTACAAAGTTGATAAATCTGGAAAATCCGATAAGGCTAAGAAAAAATAATTGCTGAAAGAAGTAATGAAACGACTAAAAATGATTGATCGATTTTTAATACATACGAATAACTACACTCAAAAGAAGCCCAACGGTTATAAACTTGGGTTAATGCTGATGGTATGTGTATTATTCGGTGGCAAAATATTTTCACAAACAAATAAGCAAAATATTTACGCATTAGACACATTTATTGCGCAAATAAAAAAATACCACCCAATAGCTAAACAAGCTGATATTCAGGTAGATAAAGCTGCGGCCGAGTTATTGTCAGCCCGTGGCAGCTTCGATCCTACCATTGCGTTAGATGCAAGTAGAAAAACATTTGATGGCAAGAATTACTATTACTACACCAACCCTGAACTAGGTATACCATTACCAGTAGGTAATATAAAAACTGGCATTGAAAACAATGGTGGTGATTATTTAACATCTGAAGTTACTAAGGGAAAGACGAGTTACCTAGGTTTAGAAATTCCATTAGCAAAAGGCTTATTAATTGACAAAAGACGAGCTGTGCTGCAACAAGCAAAACTATATCGCAGCCAAAGCGAACAAGAGCGTTTAACCATACTCAATAACTTATTGTTTGATGCTTATACCACTTATTGGTTATGGGCTGGCAGTTTTCAGCAATACAAATTGTTTTCTCAATTTACTGAAATTGCAAGCAATAGATTGCGCTTAGTACGCATTGCCTATAAAAATGGCGACCGTGCCATGATGGATACAGTTGAAGCCTTTACACAGTTGCAAAACTACCAGTTAATGCAAAGTGACGCCATGTTAAGATGGAACAACGCAAAGCTTGAATTGTCGAACTTTTTGTGGCTAAATAACGATAGCAGCTATTTTTTGCCTGAAAATTATATACCAGAAACCTTGCAATTTAGTGCTACAAATGCACAACAATTAGAAGATATTTTGGCAAAATCGGCAGAGCAAAACCCATTGCTAAGGGCTTATGATTTTAAACTAAACAGCTTAGAAGTAGAACGTAAATTGAAGTTTCAAAGCCTTCTACCCTATGTATCGTTAAAGGGCAATATTTTAAACAAAGATTACTACGCACTAAAAAATGTAAGCACCGATTTTATTCAGAATAATTACAAATGGGGTATTGATTTTAAGATACCAATTTTCTTGCGAGAAGCTAGAGGTGATTACAAAAAGGCACAACTAAAAATTAAAGAGACGAGCTTAGAATTTATCAATAAAAAACAGCAAACCAATACCAAAATAAGAAGCTATTACAACGATTTTTCTGCTCTTACACAGCAGCTACTAATTGCTCAAAACATGTATAGCAATTACCAAGCATTGCTTAAAAATGAAGAACTAAAATTTACACAAGGCGAAAGTTCATTGTTCTTGGTAAATAGTAGAGAAACCAAAGTAATAGAACTGTTGCAAAAACAAATAGAATTAAACATTAAATACTACAAAGCCAAATATGCAGTTGAATGGGCTGCTGGTTTGTTAAAATAATTATCGTAAGTTGTAAACAGGCTTTTAGTCTATCGTTTCAATAGAGATATTGCCCTACATTTGCGTTTCACAAAATGAATTTGAATGGGTGACGTTACAGCAAAAATTTATAAAGCACAAACCAACGAGAGTAAAATTCGCCTGATTGCATTATTTGTACTAATTATTGCTATTATCTATCTATTAACCCAAAGTATCGTTTTACCTATTTTCTTGGTGATAGATTTCGGCCTGCGTGGCTTTAACTTAGGCCATTTAAGCCCTTTAGGTTTTATAGCAGATAAATTGGTAAAAGCATTCAATTTGCCGATAAAGTTCATTTACTTACCACCAAAACGTTTTGCCGCAAGAATTGGTTTTTTATTTTCAGTAACTATTTTAATACTACAAATTGTTGGTATTAGCACTGTGATTGTTACAAGTGTGTTAGCTTTCTTTGCTTTTCTAGAATCGTTTTTAAGTATTTGTGCAGGCTGCTACGTGTACGATTTTCTAATTAAGTTGAAAATTTTGCGATAAGTGTTTCTGAAAAACATAATCATCAAAAACGTCAAAAGCCGCTATTATAGCGGCTTTTGTGTGTTGGTAGTTTGAGGTTCCGAGCGGATTCGAACCGCTGTACGAGCTTTTGCAGAGCTCTGCCTAGCCACTCGGCCACAGAACCTTTTTTCTTTCGAGGGTGCGAAAATAATGTTTCAGATTGAAAAAAGACACTCTAAATTTGAAATCTAAAAAAAAAGTATGAACAGAATAGAAGAAAGCGAGTTAATCATCAATAGTCGTGGTGCCATATATCATTTAGATATGCTACCAGAAGATGTTGCAGATACGGTAATTTTTGTAGGCGATCCGGGTAGAGTAAAAGAAGTAAGCAAGCATTTTGATACTGTTGAAGTTAAAAACGAACACCGTGAATTTATATCGCATACAGGTCGCTTAGGCAATAAACGTTTAACCGTTATTTCTACAGGCATTGGGCCAGATAATATTGATATTGTATTGAATGAGCTGGATGCTTTGGTAAATATCGATTTTAAAACAAGAACCATTAACCCTGTTTTAAAACAACTGAATATTATTCGTATTGGTACATCTGGTTCGCTGCAAAAAGATATTCCTGTAGATGGTTTTGTGGCTAGTTCACATGGCTTAGGCATAGATAACTTGCTTAATTTTTATACCCATACCAGCAACGATGAAGACCAACAAATTATTCAGCAATTTATTAACCATACACAAATAGATGCTTCTGTTTCTCAGCCATATATTACTGGTGCTAGTAGTGCCTTGTTAAAGCATTTTGTAGATGGTTTTCATCATGGCATTACCGTTACTTGCCCTGGCTTTTTTGGCCCACAAGGCCGTGTATTGCGTTTAGGCCTTACCAATCCTAAATTAATTGACCGCTTACCAGCCTTCACATTTGGGCAACATCGCATCACTAATTTTGAAATGGAAACAAGTGCAATTTATGGTTTAGGTAAATTATTAGGTCATCATTGCTTAAGCTTAAATGCCATTGTAGCCAATCGTGTAGAAAAAGAATTTAGTAAAGATGGTCAGAAAGCAGTTGAGAATTTAATAGTAAAAGCGTTAGGGATAATTAGCGGTTTCTAGTTTCTAGTTTCTAGTTTCAGTAAACTCAAATGCTGAAACAATAATTTAAATTGCACAATTCAAAAATTTATTGACCATTGACCTCTCACAATTTACAACATGACATTCTACAAATATCAAGGAACAGGTAACGACTTTATCATTTTCGATAATAGAGACAATTCAATAAATTTAACCACCACACAAGTGCATCATTTGTGCGATAGAAAATTTGGTATTGGTGCAGATGGTTTAATGCTACTAAACCAAAAGCAAGACTACGATTTTGAAATGGTGTACTACAACGCAGATGGCAATGAAAGTACCATGTGTGGCAATGGTGGCAGATGTTTAACGCAGTTTGCCTACGATATGGGCATAAAAAAAGAGACGCTCAAGTTCATTGCCATTGATGGTGAACATGATGCAACTTTTAGCGACAATTGGGTGAACTTAAAAATGAAAGATGTTGATACCATAACACACAATCATGGCGATTTTGTATTGAATACAGGTAGCCCACATTTAGTGCGCCCTACTAATAATGTAATGGATTACGATGTGTATAAGCACGGTCACGATATTCGCTACAGCAGTGATTTTAAGGTTGAAGGTATCAATGTAAACTTTGTAGAAAGTACAGATGAAGACAAGATTATTGTGCGTACTTACGAGCGTGGTGTAGAAAACGAAACATTAAGTTGTGGTACAGGCGTTACAGCTTCTGCATTAATTTTTGCACACAATGAAAATGGTTTTAACCGTATAGAAGTAAAAACCCTAGGTGGTAATTTGGCAGTTGAATTTGATAAAACAGGCGAAAACTCTTTTGAAAATATTTGGCTTTGTGGCCCTGCAACTTTTGTGTTTAAAGGAACAATCGAACTCTCGTAAATCGAAAAATCGATAATCGCAAGTTAACGCTAAAAGCTAGCGATTATCGGTTCACGACTTACGATATCATCCATTGACTTTTCACGTTTCACTTCTACATTATGATTCAATATTTTAAAATAATAGATCACCAAACAATAGAAATAGACAAGCCAGAAAATGGCACGTGGGTCAATTTGGTACCACCATTTAAGGAAGAAGAATTTATTGAATTAAGTGAAACTTTAGCTATACCAATTGAGTTTTTAAGAGACTCGCTTGATATTGACGAAAGGCCACGTTTTGAGCTAGATGATAATACCAAATTTATTGTTATTAAAACGCCTACCGAAAACAATTCCTTCAACGATAGCGATGCTTTTTACATTACCATTCCTATTTGCATCATCTTAACCGACCAGCAAATTGTTACCGTAAATAGCTTCGATAATGGTGCTATTAAAAAGTTTCTCAACTCGTTTCAGCGTCGCAACCCTGAAAATCGCAGCATGATGGTGCTCAAGATTTTCGAGAAAGTGGTGCAAAACTTCATGGAGTTTTTAAAAGAAGTCAACCAACGCAGAAACAAATACGAAACCAGCTTATACGAAAGCAATAGCAATGAGGACTTACTAAACTTGATGCGTATTCAAAAAAGCTTGGTGTATTTTATTACTGCCCTACGCAGTAACGAAATGCTATTAATGAAACTAGAACGCACCAACTTTTTAGGCCTTACCGAAGAAGAAAAAGAGTTTATGCAAGACTTAATTGTAGATACCAGCCAAGCCTTAGAAATGGCCAATATTTACACCAATATACTCACCAGCACACTCGATGCTTTTGCCAGCATCATCAGCAACAATTTAAACAACGTGATGAAGCGCCTTACGTCTATCACCATCATCCTATCGCTACCAGCTTTAGTGGCAAGTGTGTATGGCATGAACGTAGCTATTCCTGGGCAAAATTCGCCCCACGCCTTTTACATACCCATCATTTTATCGCTCATTGTATCCATCATCATTAGCGCCTACTTTATGAAGAAAAAGTGGTTTTAAAGCAAGTAGATAATTATTGAACCATCGCAAGTACTACTATAGAAGGGAAATTAAATTTCAATCAAAAATCTTACATTCGTTCTATAATTATACAAACAATGAGTGCTTTAGAACTAAAAATTTATGAAATATTCAAAGCAAGGTTTTCTGAACAAGAAGCTGCATCTGTAATAGAATATTTTGAACAAAAAGCAGAACAGAAATACACAGAAAAGAAAGATGTATTAGCTACAAAAGAAGATATTAGTCAGATAAGAAAAGAAATTGCTGAATCAAAATCAGATATTGTTAAATGGATGTTTATATTTTGGATAGGGCAAATGGTGGCTATTTTCGGTCTCATTATTCTGTATTTAAAGAAGTAAAGTATAAAAACAAAAACGGCTGCTCACATCAATCTGAGCAGCCGTTTTAATTTATTCGTAATTGCGAGGTACGAAGCAATCTATTCCTTCACAAATTGTTTTTGTTGCAAGCCCGTACTACTCTTAACTAACAGTACATAACTACCTTTTGCTAAAGAAGCGGTATTTACCGATAATGATACATTACCTATACCTACTTGTGTGTCTTCTTGTTGTAGTAGTCTGCCTTGTAAGTCTGTAACTTGTAAGGTTATTTTTTCTGCTTTGGTAGAAGTTATTTGCACAAACAAATTATCCCTTGCAGGATTAGGGAACAAGACTAGCGAAACACGATTATCGACTAGCGTTACCGCCACCACTTTGCTATACGTAAAACTACCATCCTTATCTACCATTTGTAAGCGATAATACACTACCGAAGCACTAGGCAATTGATTATCTGTATAGCTATAACCACCATCACCTTTAGCTGCTACCTTACCTATATCACTAAAGCTAGTACCATCTACACTGCGCTGAATAGTAAAGTGTGACATATTAACCTCGTTGGTAGTTTGCCAAGCTAAGTTTATGGTGTTGTTTTGAGCTTGGGCAGTGAAAGTGAGAATAGAGAGTGGGAGTGATGATAATGTAATGTATGCCAATTGATATTTTGAATTTGCATTATTATAGTTAAAATAAAGTCTATCGCCAAATACGGTAAAATGTCCACTTGGTCCATCATCTGCACTTGATGGATTTGGAATTAAACTAAGAGAAGTTCCATCATATTTTACTACTTGTGTTTTACCAGATGAAGTTACATATGTATCAAATAAATTAGTACCAATTACTATTGTATTGCCATTAAAACCACGATCCAAGTTGGACAAGTTATTAATAGTTGTGATAGTTGAACCATCATACTTTGCCAACTGAGTGTTGCCACTAGCGTTATTATGTATAAAATATAGACTAGAACCAAGCACATTTAGTGCCCCATAGATGAAATAGTTTATGCCCGATGGATTTGCAATTAACGAAAGGCTAGAACCATCACATTTTGCTAATTGAAACTGACCAAATGCATTTTGATAGGTAGTAAATAAGCTATTTGAAAACACTATACCAGATGTATTTCCAATACCAGGATCTGAACTTGACAGGTTATTAATTAAAGATATAGTTGAGCCATTGTACTTTGCTAAAAAAGATTGCCCAGTACTGTTATAATACTTGAAATATAAATTACTATTATACACTATTGGAAAGCCACCCCATCCATTATCGGATGTAGATAGATTGTTTATCAAGGAAATATTAGTCCCATCATATTTTGCTAATACTGGATTACCCCTTATGTAGCCATACGCAAAATACAAATTACTTCCATAAACAATTGGGTCACCTAGAAAACCATAGTTAGTATAAAATTCGTTAACAGGGGGCAGTGGATTACTAACTAAAGAAATACTAGTTCCATCATATTTTGCTAGTTGAAACTGACCATTTGTATTACCATACCTAAAATACAAATTATTTCCATAAACTATAGGATTTCCGATAAACCCATCATCTGTGGGGGATAAATTATTTATGAGACTTATAGAAGTACCGTCAAACTTCGCTAGTTGATACTTACTATTAGAATTTATGTATTGAAAGTATAAATTACCATTATAAATTGTCAACAAATCCTTAGGTCCTATATCAATACCATTAGGATTACTTATTAAACTTAACTTAGTCCCATCATATTTCGCTAGTTGTGACTTACTAGCGCTGATGTTGTAAATGCAATAAAGGTTATTATTATAAACAATAGGAGAACCAGGAACACCAAAATCTGTTTGTGAAAAATTAGGAACGAGATTAATAGTTTGTGCTTTAGTACTAAAAAACAAAATCAAGCATACAATAAAACTGGTTGTGATTTTAGTAAAAAAATTCATGGCAAATGGTTTACTTAGTTATATAACGCAATAAAAATATAGCTTTCATGCATTCAGGCAAATTAATTTTCTGATATAATACGCTTTTCACCCAATCACATTAACCCCTCTTACTTTAAACTTTCGTTAAGTTGGCTTATACATATACAGTGTAAATGACCTAGTCGACTGTCTACCTGCACAGTTGCACAATGCAAATGACCTAGTCGACTGCCTACCTGCACAGTTGCACGGTGCAAATGATTAAGTAGGAAGCCTACCTATACAGTTGCACAGTGCGAATGATTAAGTAGGAAGCCTACCTACACAGTTGCACGGTGCGAATGATTAAGTAGGAAGCCTACCTACACAGTTGCACGGTGTAAATGACAATGTAGGCTTCTTACAATGTCATTTTCATAAAAAATCTTTAAAAAGTTGTCATAGACTACAATAAACTAATAAGAAAGTGTTACATTAGCCTTATCATCCATTCAACTATCAAAAAAATAAAGTCATGCTTACAAAACAATTAAGCCCCGATGCCAACACTTCTGGCAGCACTACTACTGCCACTAAACAATCAACCAAAAAAGTAAGATTGTTACCTACAAAAGATGCTGACCTAGACACCCTTGCCACAGCGGTAGCTGCCAAATGGAAAACCCTGCCACAACTAACACTACTTTGGACCACGCAACCCCTATTTGAAGGCATGGCAAGTACCTATAGCACCACTTTATCTGCCAGGCTAAAAGCAGGCGGTAACCGACCAAGTAAAACAGTATCGCTAAAAACTGTAAATGCAACTATTAATAATGCAGTTAAAATAGTAAAAGGCTATATTGTAAAAAAGTATGAAACAGAAGCAGCAGCCATACCACAGTATGCACGTTTTGGCTTAGTAAAAGAAAACAACACCTACCAATTACCAAAAGATAATGATAGCCGTAAAAAAGCTTTGCCGCTTATGAAAACTGCTATTGTAGAAGATGGTTTTGCTACTGAAAAATACGGCTCTGCTTTTTGGGATACCACCATTGCCGATTTTGAAGCTGTTGTAAGCGCTAGTGCCACTGTGGCAAAAACCATCACCTCAGAGGTAGATAAAAAAGATGTATTACGTGCAGATGTTGAAGCCCACTTAGATGCCATCATACATTTGGTAAAAGCCAATTACCCTAAAACTTGGGAAAGCGAATTAAGGGCTTGGGGCTTTTTAAAGGGTAACTATTAAAGTAAATAATAGCTAGCTAAAGCAACGGATGGAACAAAACAATAAAGGCAAGCTTTTCAGCTTGCCTTTATTAATATCATTATAGCGAACTTATTTCGTTACAGAAGCGCTACCTGCACGTTGCTGAATCAAGTAATAGCTACCAAATAATAGTCCTGCAAATACTGCTGTACCTGTTAAGCTACCTTGGTAAAAAGGTAAGCCATCAGCAAGGCAAGCAAGCATACCATCAAATGTTTTAGGATGATGGTAACCACCACCGCTAGCCCAAACCAATAAATTAGATGCTAAGAAATAAGCGGTAGGTGCAGCCAAAACACCAGCAAGTATGCTACCTAATTTGTTCATTTTTACAGCAAAACCAATTACCGTTAAGCCAGCAAATAACAAGTAGTTAGTTACTTGACCACCATAAAAACCTTTAGTTTGGCTAAGACCATTTACATACAATACTTGGTACAAAGCATCGCTGATAAACATAGATAATAATGGTAGTAAAAAAGCCCATTTTTTATTGTTTACAAACAAGGCGCCGCCAAATAAAGCCATCGCAATTTGTGGTGCAAAACCAAAAGGACGGCTAGGTATAATGCGGTACAATGATGCTATTACAATCAACAATACCAAAGAGATAACGATGTTTTTATTCAACTTCATAGTCAAGTGTTTCAATAACAAAAATAGGCTGAATTTGCAACCCCGCAAATCCTATTTTCCTCATAGGTGGATAAGCTTATTGCTACTGAGAATCTGAAACACTGAGTTAGCATACTTTTTCTGTGATTCTGTGCTTTTTTGGCAACAAAATCTGCCACTGAGACTCTGAAACACAGAGTTAGGATAAATTTTCTGTGATTCTGTGCTTCTGTGGCAAACAATATTAAGGTACAAAAGCTTTGTACAACACACATTTACCAGACGCTTCTATCTTATAAGTTTCACCCGGTAAAATAGCTACTGACTCACCTTGTTTTAAAGCGATATTTCTGCTACTATTAATCACTGCACCACCTTCTACGGCAATTATTATTTCTAAAGAACTAGCTGTTGCCTCATGGCTATTGCCTTGCAATGCCACTTTATGAATACCAAAATCTGGTACAGGGCAAGGATAATGTACCGCATGATTACCAATGTCATTACCCTTCATTACATTTGGCTTTACGCCTTCAAACAACGTATGTTTAAGCAGTTCAGGTACATCAATATGCTTAGGTGTAAGGCCGCCACGTAATACATTATCGCTATTAGCCATTAACTCTACGTTCTGCCCTTCTAGGTAAGCATGTGGCACACCTGCCCCTTGAAATACCGCTTCACCAGGTTCAGCTTTTACAATGTTGAAGAAGTAAATAGAAAACACACCTTTATCTATATTTACTACCTCATCTTTTCTTTCAAATAATTTGGATACCCACCAGCCTGCATCATGTTTGGTCAATTCATTATTTGCTTTGCGGCGCAATTCACGTTTTACCAATGGCGCAAGCATGTTATCTACATACACTTGATCCATTTCCATTACCATTTGGTACAAACCTTTGTAGCCACCAGTTTTAAACAATGGCATCAACACATTAAATTCTTGTACTTCTATTAAGGTCTGCATCAAATCGTCCTTTTGCTTAAAGCCGTGTAGCAACCAAAACTCACTTAAAGCCACCATTACCTCAGGCTTGTGGTTTCTATCTTTATAATTACGGTGTGGTGCGTTTATAGGTATACCAGCAGCTTCTTCGGCATCAAAACCTTTGGCAGCTTCTGCCTTTGTAGGATGCACTTGAATAGACAACATATCTTTTACATCCAATATTTTAAATAGGTATGGCAATTCACCAAATTGCTCAAACACTTTACTCGTAATGGTTTCAGCAGGATTGCTAGCTATTAATTCATTTAAAGCCACTGCATTTGTATCATCGCTTACTATTGAAGCAGCAGATGGATGTGCACCCATCCAATATTCAGCACAAGGCTTATTATCTATATTGTCAAAACCTAATAATGCGGGTAAAAAAGTAAAACCGCCCCATGCATAGTTTTGTACTTTTCCTTTCAGATGAAATGTTTTTCCATTCAGTTTCATAGTCTATATTTATAGTCACGAAATTAAGTATGACGCACCACAAACTCACAGGAAATAAGGGCGAATTATTGGCAGAAGCCTATTTAATTGAAAAAAATTACAGCATTATTGCCAAAAATTGGCGGCACAAGCACTTAGAAATAGATATTATCGCTAGCCTTAATAATAAAATACACTTTGTAGAAGTAAAAACTAGAACCAATGCAAAGTTTGGTTTGCCAGAAGAAAGCATTAGTCAGGCCAAAATGAACCACTTAAAAAAAGCCGCAGAAGAATATTTATACCAAAACCCTGAATGGGTAAAAATTCAATTTGATGTGATTGCGATTACCTTAAAAAAAGGCGAAGTACCAGACATTTTTATGATTGAAGATGTGTTCTTTTAGTTAACTTCTGACACGAATTGATAAAACAAAAATCCCTAGCAATTGCTTGCTAGGGATTTTTATAAAAAGCTATTTACTGAAATGATTACAAACCAAACAAACCACTGTTAAGTAGTTGTAAAGTTTTGGTTCTGTATTCGTTTGGTACTAATAATGAGATATTGTGATGACTACCACCATAACTTACCATGGTTACTGGTATTTCGTTAATAGCTATGAAAAGTTTTTGTAGAACGCTTTCTGTTTTGGCTATTTCATTACCTACAATAGATACAATACTTTGGTTGGTTTCAACTTCTACATGGCCAAATGGTTCTAACTCTTGCACTATTTCTTTCAAAAATTCAGCACTATCAATGGTTACAGATACTGCCACTTCAGATGTGGTAATCATATCTATAGAGGTTTTGTATTTTTCAAATACCTCAAATACTTTTCTTAAAAAGCCATAAGCCAATAGCATACGGCTACTCTTAATTTTAATAGCAATAATGCCATCTTTAGCAGCCACAGCTTTAATACCTACGCTACCTGCTTCTTTAGTAATTACAGTACCTACAGCTTCTGGCTGCATGGTATTTAATAACTTAACAGGCACGTTTTCTTGTTGTGCTGGCCAAATACAAGTTGGGTGTAAAATTTTTGCACCAAAATAAGCTAGCTCAGCAGCCTCATCAAAACTCAATTGCTCAATAGCGTTGGTTTTTTCTACAATACGAGGGTCGTTGTTGTGCATACCGTCAATGTCAGTCCATATTTCACAAACTGTTGCATTTACAGCCGCAGCAACTAAAGATGCTGTATAATCGCTACCACCACGTTTTAAATTGTCTACCTCGCCTCTTGCATTTTTACAGATATAACCTTGTGTAATGAAGAGATTTTTAGACGCATATTGCGCTAAAATTGGCGTTAGTTTCGCTCTTATCGCTTCTACATGTGGCTCACCATTCGCATCAATACTCATAAAGTCTAATGCAGGTAATAATTGGTGGTCAATACCTTGTTCTTCTAAAAATACGCAGAATAATTTGGTACTTAGCAATTCACCTTGTGCCAAAATATCTTTATTCAACGCATCGCTAAAAGAGATACGTAAGATGATGTTTAGAAATTCAAAATGCTCACTTACAATAGCATTTGCCTTAGTTTGTGCCTCTGCACCGTTTGCCAATAGCAATACAAAACTTCTATAGTGTGCTTCTAATTTATCTATGGATTGCTTGGCAGCCTCACGGTCGCTCTTGGCTAAATGATTACTAATTTCTACTAGTGAATTGGTAGTGCCGCTTAATGCACTTAATACCACAATTTTTGGTTCAGCATCTTTGGTAATTAATTGCGCCACTTGATGCATACGTTCTGGCTTACCTACGCTGGTACCGCCAAATTTCATTATTTTCATTACCCTACTTTTTTTGTGGGTGCAAATATATACCTAGTTTAAACTGATTGTGCGAATGTTTTTGAGGTGATTTTTAATGGCTAAAATCTGTTTTTGCAATTGAAGTTATTTGGGTAAAACTAAGCCTATCTACAGCCTCGCTTTTCCTTACTTTTGCAGCCCTAATTGCTTATTTTATTAAAAAATAATTGAAGCAATTAGTATAGAATTTACAGCAAATAGATTTAGAGAAAACAACAAGCAATGGAATTATCAAAAAACTTTGAACCGCAAGCAATAGAGCTAAAATGGACAGATGTATGGAAAGAGAAGGGCTACTTTAAAAGTGTGCCTGATGCGAGAGAAGCTTATACTGTGGTCATTCCGCCGCCAAACGTTACAGGTGTGTTACACATGGGCCATTGCTTGAACAATACCATTCAAGATATATTGGTGCGCCGTGCTAGAATGATGGGCAAAAATGCTTGTTGGGTGCCTGGTACTGACCATGCATCTATTGCCACAGAAGCCAAAGTAGTAGCGATGTTGCGTGAAAGAGGCATTGCCAAATCATCTTTGACAAGAGAGGAATTTTTGGGCTATGCCTGGGAATGGAAAGAGAAATACGGCGGCATCATTTTACAACAATTAAAAAAACTGGGCTGTAGTCTTGATTGGGACAGAACATCATTTACAATGGATGATGATTACTACAAAGCAGTAATCAAAATATTTGTTCAGCTACACCAAGAAGGCATTATTTACCGTGGCTTGCGCATGGTAAACTGGGATCCTGCAAGTAAAACGGCTTTAAGTGATGAGGAAGTAATTTTTAAAGAAATTGATAGCAAACTTTACTATGTAAAATACCCTTTGGTTGAAGATAGTAGCAAGTACATGATGGTTGCTACAACAAGACCAGAGACCATTTTAGGTGATGTGGCTATTTGTGTAAACCCTAATGACGAGCGCTACAAAGCGTGGATTGGTAAGGAAGTAATTGTACCAATCATTAACCGAAAAATACCAATTATTGCAGACGATTATGTAGATGCTGAATTTGGTACAGGTGCTTTAAAAATTACACCAGCACACGATAAAAACGATAATGAAATAGGCAGAAAACACAATCTTAAAACCATTGATACGCTTGATGCTGAAGGCAAGTTTACGGCTGAGCAATTGATGGACGAAAATCCACCAGCGCAGATATTGGCTTACAATGGTGTAGACAGATTTGCCTTAAGAAAACAAATAGCTGAAGACATTGCAGCACTTGGCCAAATAGAGAAAATTGAAGACTATAAAGGTCAGGTAGGTACTAGTGAAAGAACAGGCGCTGTTATTGAAAATAGATTAAGCCTACAATGGTTTGTAGACATGAAAACGTTTTTGGGTAAACATCCAGAAACCCTTTCTAGTGTAATGAATGATGAGATTACGTTTCATCCTGCCAAACTAAAAAATACCTACAACCATTGGTTAAGCAACATTAAAGATTGGTGTATTTCTCGCCAATTGTGGTGGGGGCAACAAATTCCTGCTTGGTATGATAATGAAGGTAATTGTGTAGTGGCAGAAACTGAGCAAGAGGCAATCGCATTATACAATTCCAAATTTCAAATTTCAAATCCGCAACTTACTAGAGATGAAGATTGCTTAGACACTTGGTTCTCATCTTGGTTGTGGCCAATGGAAGTTTTTAAAGGCATTAGCAACCCAAATAACGAAGAAGTAAACTACTACTACCCTACTACCACTTTGGTTACCGGTCAAGATATTATTTTCTTTTGGGTAGCTAGAATGATTATGGCTGGCTATGCATTTAAAGGCGAATTGCCATTTAAAGATGTGTATTTTACAGGTATGGTGCGTGACAAGCAAGGTCGTAAAATGAGTAAGCAATTAGGCAATAGCCCTGATTTATTGGGTTTAATTGATAAATACGGTGCCGATGCTGTTCGCTTTGGCATTATGTTCTCATCACCTGCTGGTAACGATTTAATGTTTGATGAAGCATCACTTGAACAAGGTAGAAACTTTAATAATAAATTGTGGAACGCCTTGAAGTTGGTGAAAATGTGGGAAGGAAGACAGTCAACCGATGATAGTTTACCATCTACAGAAAGCGATTTTGCAACCACTTGGTTTGAAAACAGACTAGCGCAAGTACAAATTGAAGTGGATGGCTTGATGGCGCAGTTTAAAATAAGTGAAGCCTTAAAAGTGATTTATAGTCTTATTTGGGATGATTTCTGTAGCTGGTATTTAGAGTGGGTAAAACCTGGTTTTGAGCAACCAATTAGTGCATCTATTTACAATAAAACCATTGGCTTCTTCGAGCAATTAATGCAATTATTACACCCATTTACACCATTTGTTACTGAAGAAATTTACACGTTATTAAAAGAGCAAACAGATAGCTTGTGTGTAAAACAGTTTGCTCAAATTTCAAATCCTAAATCAGAAATTCTTGCAGAAGCAGAATTATTAAAACAAGTAATTACTGCCATTCGCGAAGCAAGAAACAAAAACCAAATTAAGCCAAAAGAAACCATCAAATTAGCCATACAAACTAGCAACCAAGCAAGTTTCGATGGTATTACAAGCATATTATCTAAGCAAGTAAATGCTGAGGCAATTACATTTACGAGTGAAGCCATTGCAAATAGTATTGTGGTTGCTGTAGAGCAAGATAAATTCTTTTTACAAGCAGAAAGAGAAGTTGACACAGTGGCGCTAAAAGTAGAATTAGAAAAGGATTTAGCGTATCAGCAAAACTTTTTGCAAAGCGTATTGAAGAAGTTATCTAACGAACGTTTTGTGCAAAATGCAAAACCTGAGGTGATAGAATTTGAACGTAAAAAACAAGCAGACGCAGAAGCTAGAATTAAAACTATTGAAGAAAGCCTAAGCAGTTTGTAAAAATCTATCGCAGATGTCGCTGATTTTCGCAGAAATAAATAGAAATTATCTGTGTAAATCTGTGAAATCTGCGAGCTAAAAATATCACATGCAAAAAGTTATCACAAGTATTTGTTGCCTACTATTATTCAGTTTTACCCACGCACAAAACTGGGAAGTAAACTTGTTGAATGATATTAACCCGCAGCAACCATCTTCTGGCTTTTGGCAAAAAACATCAGCTAGTACTTATGCTGTAAGCGTTGGTGTGCCTGCAACACAGCTGATTGTAGGCTTTATTAAAAAAGACAAAAAACTACAACGTCAAGGTTGGCAAAGTGTTGGTGGTTTGGCTATTAATACAATAGTTACACAAGGTTTAAAGTACACTATTAAAAGAGATAGACCTTACGAGCAATATCCTTTGTTGATTAATCCATATCAAATAGAAAGTGATAAATCTTTTCCTTCTGGTCACACTTCTACAGCTTTTGCAGTAGCTACTTCTTTATCATTACAATATAAAAAATGGTATGTAGTGGTACCTGCTTATGCTTGGGCTTCGAGTGTTGGTTATTCTCGTTTATATTTGGGTGAACATTACCCTACTGATGTATTGGCTGGTGCAGCAATTGGTGTAGGTAGTGCTTGGCTTAGCCAATATTTAAACAAAAAGTTGTTTACTAAAAAGACTCATTAAACTATGCTTGCTGAAATAAGAATTGCCACAGTTAGAGATATCAACGCTATACAAAATATTGCTTACACAACTTGGCCTAGTGCTTATAAACGCATTATTACCAACGAGCAAATTGAGTACATGCTTGAGAAAATGTACAGCCAAGATGTATTGGAAAATCAGTTTTACGAAGGCACTCAATTTTTAGTGGCAGAAGTAGATGATGAGATTGTTGGTTTTGCGTCGTTTGGCTTACAGCAAGACAATATTTACAAGCTTCACAAGCTGTATGTAAATCCTGATGTACAGCAATCTGGTGCAGGTAAAGCTCTTTTGAAAGAAGTACTAAACAAAGTAATTAAACTTGGTGGCAAGCAATTAGAACTACAAGTAAACAGAAAAAATAAAGCCGTTGGTTTCTACGAAAAAATGGGGTTTGAAATTGTAAAATCTGAAGACTTTTACTTTGGCGAAGGTTTTTACATGAACGATTATGTGATGAGTATGAGCCTGTAGTTACACACCTACAATGGCTTTTTCTGCCATTTTATTTAAGTAATTATTACTCGCTGCATAGCCAATAAATCTGCCAGTAGACTTGTGCAAATACCGCATGATAAAATCTACTTGTTGGCTTTTTTGCCAATCATTTTGCAATGATTTTTTTAAGCGTGCATCATATTGTTGCAAAAAATTAGCGTCAAATTGTTGCTCCTCTAAGCTAGTAATACATTGCTCTGCAGCACACATACCTTGAAACACTGCATGACCAACACCCCAACCTGTTAACGGATTTACCCCACTACCAGAAGAACCTGCTAGCAACACTCTTTCAGCAGAAAAACTTTGGTGTTTATTAGCTGTTGATGGTAAAGAAGCACCTTTAATTTTTTCTACCAAAACTGCACTAGCCATAATGCTTTTTACTTGTGGCTGCTGCTGTATCACTTGCTGCAACAAGGTCTCAGCATTAAAGCCATGTTTACTAGCATGCTTTTTTAGAATAAACATCTCTACCGTGTACAAACCCTTTGGTAGCTTATTAATAAACAAATAACCATGTACAGGTTTGTTAATTAAGTACACCTGAAAGCCATGCGGCTCTGTAATGTTTAAATGGCGGTAATAGCCTCTTGCAGCCAACAAAAAATGGTCAGGCAAAGCTTGCCTAGCCTGATTTGCAAGCATAGATAAATTGCCCGTTGCAATTATTGCTAGCTCACTTTTAATGCGCTTGTTTGCGGTAATGATCTCAATACCATCTGCATGAGTAACAATATTGCTTACTGCCTCGCCAGTATTAAGCGTAGAGTATGGGCTTTTTAGTACTTCTGCACGTAAAAATGTATCAAAATCTTTTCTATAAGTACTGTACCGGCTAACCGCATTGTGCTTAGCAGCATCTATATACAAGCCCTTGCCTTTATGGTTAAAATATTGGTATTGTTCTATTGGCTGTAATACTTGCTCAGCAAGCATTGTAGGTAATAAATTCGTATCAAGTTTATTCAACACATTGGCTAGCCTACCATCATAACATTCACCACAAACCTTATCGCCTACCTCTTTCCTTCGCTCAAAAATTGTATGCGCAACACCTTGCTTGCTCAAAAACAAAGAAGCCACAAGCCCTGCTGGCCCCGCACCTATTATACAAACTGGTGTATCTATCATTGATTGGTAGTGATGTTTAATACTTATTACAAGTTTTAAAAGTAATTGTTTTCAAGTTTCAAGTTTCAAGTTTCAAGTTTCAAGTTTCAAGTTTCAAGTTTCAAGTTTCAAGTTTCAAGTAAACTCAAATGTAACCGCACTAATGTATATTGTGCAATCCAAAAGTTAATTGACCATTGACCATTGACCATTGACTACACCACCACATGCGTTTGCTTTATCACGCCCATTACAAACACACTTTGCACATGGCCTAAATTACCTGTTTCACTTAATTTATTTACATGAAAGTGATAATAGTCATCCATATTTTCAGCCACCACTTTTAGCATAAAGTCAAATTCGCCACTAATGTTATAGCACTCAATCACTTCAGGCATGGCATTTATCATTTGTATAAACTCACTACCTGCTGTTTTATCGTGTTGCTTTAGCGATACATAGCAAATCACCATCAAGCCCTTTTTTACCTTGCTATGGTCTACCAAAGTAGCGTATTGTTTTATCACACCATTTTGTTCCATACGTTTTATGCGTTCATGCACAGGTGTGGTACTTAAATGCACCGCATCGGCTATTTCTTTTACGGTTGCCTTAGCATTTTGCTGTAGCAATCGCAATATGGCAAGGTCTTTATCGTCTAGCACCAAAACCTCATTGGTGGATTGTTCTTTTTTAATGGCTTTTGACATGGCTTTATAGCTATTTATTCTTTCTAGTAGTCAAATTTGCCAATTATTTCCCAAATAAAATTAAATAACACCAACTTTATCCTACCAAACTATATTTGCCACCTAAATTTAAAACATGTCTACTTTATCAAAATCAATCGATTTTAGCTTACCATACAAGGTAGCTGATATTAGCCTTGCTGAATGGGGTCGTAAAGAAATCCGTTTGGCAGAAGCTGAAATGCCAGGTCTTATGGCTATCCGTGAAGAATATGGCCCTAGCCAACCATTAAAAGGTGCTCGTGTATCAGGTTGCTTACACATGACTATTCAAACGGCTGTGCTTATTGAAACTTTGGTTGCTTTAGGTGCTGAGGTAAAATGGAGCTCTTGCAATATCTTCTCTACACAAGATCAAGCTGCGGCTGCTATTGCTGCTGCTGGTATTGGCGTTTTCGCTTGGAAAGGTCAAACACAAGAAGAAGCTGATTGGTGTATTGAACAAACTTTATTCTTCGGTGGTGCTGACCGTCCTTTAAACATGATTTTAGATGATGGTGGTGACCTTACCAACATGGTATTTGATGTATATCCTCAATTTGTAAGTGGCATCAAAGGTTTGTCAGAAGAAACAACTACAGGTGTGCACCGTTTATACGAGCGTATGGCTAAAGGTACTTTACCAGTACCTGCTATCAACGTAAACGACAGTGTTACCAAATCTAAATTTGATAACAAATACGGTTGTAAAGAAAGTTTGGTAGATGCTATTCGTAGAGCTACTGACGTGATGATGGCTGGTAAAGTTGCGGTTGTAGGTTCTTACGGTGACGTAGGTAAAGGTTCTGCTGCTTCTTTATTAGGTGCAGGTTGCCGTGTTATTGTTACCGAAATCGATCCTATTTGTGCTTTGCAAGCTGCAATGGATGGTTTTGAAGTAAAACCAATGCACAAAGCAGTTGCTGAGGCTGACATAATTGTTACTGCTTCTGGCTGTCGTGACTTGATTACTGAAAAACATTTCCGTTTGATGAAAGACAAGGCGATTGTTTGTAACATCGGTCACTTTGATATTGAAATAGATATGGCTTGGTTAAACAAAAACTACGCTCATACAAAAGATACCATCAAACCACAAGTTGACATCTACAACATCGATGGTAAAGACATCATCATCCTTGCTGAAGGTCGTTTGGTAAACTTAGGTTGTGCTACTGGCCACCCAAGTTTTGTAATGAGTAACAGCTTTAGTAACCAAACTTTGGCGCAAGTTGAGTTGTGGACAAACCACGCTGCTTACGAAAACAAAGTGTATGTGTTACCAAAAACTTTAGATGAGAAAGTTGCTCGTTTACACCTTGCTAAAATTGGTGTTGAACTAGATGTATTAACAGAAGAACAAGCTGCTTACTTAGGCATCCCACAAAACGGGCCTTTCAAAAGCGATATGTACAGATATTAATTTTCCCGTTGTCATGCTGACGAAGGAAGCATCTAATAGTAAAAAGCCGTTTCGCAATTGCGAAACGGCTTTTTTGTCATTCTGACGAAGGAAGAATCTGTTACGTATTGTGATGTTTTATGTCACCAGCGCAAGTACTACTATCATACATCGGTGCACACTTGTAAGGCTTGTTCTATTTTGAGCTTTTACTACTGCGAATGCTAATCGTTATTTTGCCATACCAATACATTGACCTTTATTTGAGGCCTTATGCAATTAACCGCAGAACAAGCAGCCATTATTCAATCAACAGGGAATATTAAAATAAATGCAGTAGCAGGCTCAGGCAAAACAACCACCGTTATTGCTTATGCTAAGGCAAAACCTGCCACTAGTCGTATTTTATACTTGGCTTTTAATAAATCTGTAAAGCTTGAAGCCACTAAAAAGTTTACAGAAAAAGGATTGACGAACGTGACGGTGGAAACTGCACATTCATTAGCTTTTAAAAACATTGTTTATCGCAGTAATTATAAGGTAAGGTCGCAAGGTTACAAAACCAACGAAATAGCCGAACTGCTTAGTTTACAAGCCACCGGCGAAAAACATGCTGAATATATTATTGCCAATCACATCAATAAGTTTATTGCTTACTTCTGCAATAGCGATAAGCGCAAAGTACAAGAACTCAATTATCTAGACATTGTTACCGACCCTGTTGCTAGAATATTTGTGGCTGCCAATTATCAATACATAGAAAAGCAAGCAAGAATAGTTTTGGGCAAAATGGATAAAGCCGAGATTGAAATTACCCACGATTTTTACTTGAAAAAATTCCAGTTGGCAAACCCACAACTTGGCTACGATTATATACTGTTCGATGAAGGTCAAGATGCGTCGCCTGCTATGTTGGCCATTTTTCTACAGCAAGCAGCTACCAAAGTAATTGTAGGCGATACGCACCAGCAAATTTATGGTTGGCGCTATGCGGTTAACTCACTTGAAAAGGCAGATTTTACAACCTATCATTTATCTACCAGTTTTCGTTTTGCGCAGCCAATAGCAGACTTAGCAGTGGATGTGTTGCAATGGAAAGAACAATTAGCTACACACAAAACTGTTACTATTAATGGCAAGGGCAAAAGTAAAACACAGGCAACCGTAGCGGTAATAGCAAGAACCAATTTAGGCTTGTTGCTAAAAGCCATTGAGTATGTAACTGAGAAAAAAGAAATCAAACATATTTACTTCGAGGGCAACATTAATTCTTACACTTATGCAGATGAAGGCGCTTCGCTGTATGATGTGCTGAACTTACAAAATGGCAAGCGTGACTTAATTAGAGACAATTTAATTAAGGCCATGAAAGACATGGAAGAACTGAAAGAATACATTGAAAAAACCGAAGACATGCAACTAGGCATGATGGTAGAAATAGTGAAAGAATATGGTAATGAAATACCCAGCATTATTAAAGCTATAAAAGACAAGCACGTACCAAACGATGAGAAAGAAAAGGCCGATATTATTTTCTCAACAGTGCACCGCTGCAAAGGCATGGAATACGATATTATCCATTTAGCCAACGATTTTATTAACGAAGAAAAGCTAGAAAAAACTTTAGCTGATACTAAAAAAGAAGCCCTCAATAAAACAAAACTCAACGAAGAAATTAACTTGCTGTACGTAGCTATTACAAGAGCCAAACATGCGCTACACATACCTGAAGAGTTGATGCCTGTTGATTTTCCGCCTGCGGCGCAAATACATGTGATACCAAAAATATCGGCTGAAGACAAGCAAAAAGCCAAAGCACAAAACACTAAAAAGACACCTTATATTGCTAGTACCAAAGGCAAAACCTATTCAGTAGAATTGGTGCGAGAAAAGCATAATGGTGCTTACCAACCTTGGACGGCTGAACTAGATGAAGAACTAACTGAGCTATTTTGCAAAGGCAAAGACATTACCGATATGATTAAACATTTTAAACGTACGAAAGGCGCTATTGTAGCAAGAATAAAGAAGCTACAATTGGCAGAGAATTACGGGTAGATAGTTTAAAAGGTTCTCGCAGATTGCGCTGATTTCGCAGATACTAGTCAGAAATTTGCATATTGTTATTCGTGTAGTTTTTAAATCAAAAAATCTGCGTACTTCTGCGTTATCTGAGAGCAAACAAAAACCCGTGAGACAAAAAAAATCTGCGTATTTCTGCGATATCTGCGAGCAAATAAAAAATAACTAGCGCTAGTGTTCCTGAAAGGATCACTTGTGATGCACCAAATAATCCAGTCTGCGACTGGGAAAACAACATTTATATCCGATTACAAATCGGATTGTTTGTAAGGCACGAGTGAACCTAGAGGAACACTCGCACCAGTGAGGAACGAACAAGAAATCTACTAAAAATCGTTTTGGGGATTACGAATCCCCGTTATCTGCATTTCGGGATACCCGAAGAGAGCAACCCGAAGAGCGGGTGATGTACATTTAAAGTAATTATCTAAATCAATCTATTTTTCTGCCATAATTATTAAATGTTTGCAATAATAAGGTATCCGTAACATTCAAACTTCTAATACCATTGAGGTCAGCTACATTGTTCCAAGTACCTGCTGCCATGTAGTATCTGGTTACATTCCCTAAATAGGTTATAGTTGAAAAGCGAATAGTGCTTATATATGGAATAACCAACTTATTGCCAGAAAATAACACGTAATAGTAATCAAATGTTTTTCCATAATATCCCCCACCATAGATACGCTCTATAGAGTAAAAAGCTTTATATTTTCCAATATTGTAATGCAAGGAGTCGAAATTACCAATAAAAATTGTAGAATCTACACTTTTTAATTCATAGAAATTATCGATTTTGTTAATTTGATACGTTTTTCTATTATCTTTTGCCTCAGTTGTATTTATTATATTAAGTGTATCACTAGAAACTGCTTGATTTTGCTTTGGGTAAATTAAATCCGCATATTTAATTTTATAAAGGGCTAGCAACGATGGGTCGTTTATTTCACCATTTTTTGTAAAAAGCCTAACTGAACCGTAATCGGCTACATTTTCAAAAACAAATTTTCCAGTTACAAAACTAGGCTCTGAATCATTTTTATGACAGGCATAAACCAGCAATAATAATACTGCCGAAAGAAAACTCTTTAACTTATTATTTTTCATATGTTTTGTATTAAATGTTACTATTTTTTTGCTATTGAAAAGGTATTTTGGCGTTGCTAATTGTTTAAAAATACATCTAATAACAAATGACATTTTTTTAGGCACTAGTGAACCTAGCGGGGTACTTGCGCCACTGATATCTAACTTCTAAAGCTATGCTTCAATTAATTCATACTATCCGACTTCATATAAAATCCACTTATATTTTTTATCTTGTTAAAGATAAAGTTCTTATCATCGCGAATCACCAGTATCAAAACATACTCAAGTAGCATCACATTTTCGGTTATAAATCCCACTGGTCTATGTTTTCTAAAATAAGCCATATCCATTCTACTTTTTAGGGTATCTTTTATATCAGCTATGCTTAGCATTTTTTTAACATAAGAATGACTAGCCGCAGTTTTGCTAACAGAGAATAATGGATTATTCAATATATCAATACTAATACCCAATGAACGCGATGAATCAATGAAATCTTGAAACTTGTTATTTTTTAAAAATCCATAAATTTCACAGGTGCTAATACCCAATTCTTTATAATTATTATAAACTACGGTATTGTTTTCATCAATCCCTTTTGGTAAAAGGATAAAAAGCGTATCTCTTCCAACTGTTCTATTATTAGCAAATAGGGCAGTTGTAAAAGTAAAGCCAAGTATAAGTGATATTATTTTCTTCATTTGTTTTAGTTTGAGCACTCGGCAGATAAATTATATAAAGAAATCGTATTGCCCTTTATTGAACCCCCATATCCCCCCCACTAGCGCAAGTGTTCCTGCAAGAGTCACTTGTGATAAAATAAATTATACAGTCTGTGACTGGAAAAAACTACCCCTCACCATTACTCACTTCTTCTTCCCCACTACCACCACTTGTATCTACTATTACCCTTGCGGTGTAGTAAGCACTGTAAAACTCTGGGTGCGTCGCTTTTTTAGCATCTACAAGGCCATCAAAGCGGGTTAATACTTTGTCTAGCGTTTCAAATTCAGTTACCAAAGCGTTGGTAGCGGCAGCTTTTACACTTATGGCAGCCCTTGGCGCAGCTACTAGTGGTTGGTAAGCGGCTATAGCAGTGGTTAAAGCACTCACTTGGGCTATGGTTACTTCGTAGTCAGCTAGTTTGCTTAGCAAGGGTTGTATGGTATCACGTATCAAGGTTAGGGTATTTATTAGTATCGCATCTCTCGTTTGTTTGAGGCCGCTTTCGGTGTAGTGCAATGCCTCGTACAAGGTGTTGTTATTTTCGGCTAATGCATAGCTGCGTGTTGGACCGATAATGGCTATGGCCGCCGCAATAGCGGTATCTTCTGCTTTGTCTTTATCTGTAGCAGTACCTGTGGTTTGCTTGCTTTGTGCCTGTGCATAGCCATCTATATTGGCTACGGTATTCTCTAAGTCAGTAATTACTTTTACAAAAGCCACACTGTTTAAAATACTGGTAAATGTGGTTACAATTAATTGTACTGCCTTAGCCATAGACAGCTTGTTAGTTTGTCTGTTAGTCATGGGGATTTATTTACTATTAATAATATGTTAAATGTAATTCGTTTACATTACACTAGCAAATATTTTTATACATTTTCTTAAAATTTTTTTTGGGAAAAGCTACCAATAGGCATTGAAATAGTAATTAAGTTAATGTAAGATAGCGTTAAGCAACGGTGAGATGTCATTAAGTCATTTAAAGCTGCCATTAAGGCGGTGAAAGGTGTTATTAAGTTAATGTAAGCAGTAATTAAGTTACTGCAACATACCATTAAGCAAATGCAAGCTGCAATTAAGACAATGTAAGATGCAATTAAGTTAATGTAACACATCATTAAGCTAATGTAAGCTGCCATTAAGTAACTGTAAGTAGTCATTTCGCCAAAAGCGGCAAAACAATAGCAACCGCTACCTACTCTGCCTATGTGGTGCACACCAAAAAACTTTTTTAAAATCTCTTTTCTAAAATAAAAATCCCCCCTATATTTGCAGCCCAAACAAAATGGAGGGCATAGCTCAGTAGGTTAGAGCGACAGATTGTGGTTCTGTAGGTCGTGGGTTCGAGACCCATTGTTCTCCCTCATAAAAATTGGTAAACCTTGAAGGTCGCAAACTTTCAAGGTTTTTTTATAATTAGCATAAACCCGTCAGGTTTTAAAACCTGACGGGTTTTGTAAGTAACCATTCTTTGTGTTTTGTGTTCGATGTTCTGTGTTTCAGTGCATCAGTGGCAAATAAATCATCTTTATTATGACGTTAGGCTTATTTCTTATCCCTATCATTTCTGCATTTATTGGTTGGTTTACCAATTGGATAGCTATTAAAATGCTGTTTCACCCTAGAGAACCGAAAAAAATATTAGGTATTACGTTTCAAGGTATTTTTCCTAAAAACCAGGCACAGTTTGCAGCCAAGCTAGGCAAGTTGGTAGGCGAAGAATTGTTATCGTTTAAAGATATTGCTGGAAAAATTACCAACCCAGAAAACATAGAAAAGGTAATGCCAGTAGTAGAAACCCATATTGACCATTTTTTACGTGTAAAACTAGCCGAGAAAATGCCTGTTATCAGCATGTTTATTGGCGAAAAAACCATCACAGAACTAAAAGGGGTGTTTATGGAAGAACTGAAAACCCTGTTTCCTACCTTGATGGAAAGCTATATCAACAATTTACAAAACGACCTAGACCTTGAGCAAATTGTAACCCAAAAAGTAGCTGCATTTTCTAGCGACAAACTAGAGGAAATACTTAACAGCATTATGAGTAAAGAATTTCGCTTTGTAGAAATTATTGGCGCTGTATTGGGCTTTATTATTGGGCTTTTGCAAATAGGCATTACGCTACTACATCTTTAATTCACCGACAAATACACGGTTCTCGTAGCCCAAAGGGCAACAAAATCCATTCAAATTTGTCTTTATACCGTTCGTATAGAAGCAACTAGATACGTGGCTTTTAGGGTTCAACTTCGCACCATATTATTTAGAAACACATGAAGAAAATTTTCATCTTAGGCATTTTATTAGTTACCACAATTATTACACAAGCACAATTTCCTGGTGCAGGTAGAACTGGTGGCGCTGGTAGAGCAGGCGGACAGAACGTAAACATTGGCCATTTATACGGCAAAATTGTAGATAAGCAAACCAACAAAGGTATTCCTGGTGTATCGGTTCAGTTGACTGGTAATAAGTTTGATACTATCACTAAACAAATGAAACAAGCCATTTTAAAAACAGTAATTACCGAAGCAAACGGTGATTTTAGCTTAGAAGGCTTATCAATTTTTGGTAATTTTAAAATGAAATTATCGGCTGTAGGTTACAAAGCCACAGAAAACACAGTAAGTTTTGGCATTAAATTTCCTGCTGCTGGTACACAACCAGATTTTACAGCCATCATGGCCGCTGCTGATAAAGACCTTGGCAACATTAAACTAGACCAAGATGCTACGCAACTACAAAGCGTAACTGTAACAAGTACCGCTAAACCATTATTTGAACTTGGTATTGATAGAAAAGTATTTAACGTAGATAAAAACTTAGTAAGCACAGGCCAAACCGCTACTGAAATAATGAAGAGTATTCCTTCATTAAGCGTAGATATTGATGGTAATGTAACGTTAAGAAATGCATCACCTACCATTTTTGTTGATGGCAGACCAACGACTTTAACCTTAGATCAAATACCTGCTGACTTAATTGAAAAAGTAGAAATTATTACTAACCCTTCTGCAAAGTTTGATGCAAGTGGTGGTGGTGCTGGTATTTTAAACATTGTACTAAAAAAGAACAAAAAAGTAGGTTACAACGGCGGTATTAGAGCTGGTATAGATAGCCGTGCAAGGTTTAATACTGGTGGCGATTTAAACGTTCGTCAAAACAAAGTGAACTTCTTTTTAAGTGGTATTTACAACCAACGTAAATCTATTTCTACCAATCTTACAGATAGAAACGATTTTGGTACAAAACCAGATCAAATTCACCAAAATCAAAAAAGTACCAATGATGGCTACTTTGGTTTCTTGCGTGGTGGTTTAGATTATTTTGTAGATAACAGAAATACCATCAGTATTGCAGCTAATTTTAATAGAGGTAAATTTGATGGTGACCAAGACCAACAAGTAGATTCTACTATTAATGGCATTTACAAATCTTACAATTTAATCAACGTTAATTCTAATTTTATCTTCAAAAACTTTGGTTCATCTTTAAGCTTTAAACACAATTTTGAGAAGAATGGCCATAATATCAGTGCAGATTTAAACTACAATTACAGCACTAATAGCAACAATTCATTCATCAATACACAGAACTACTACCCTTTCACCATTAACCCTACAAAATCGCCTATTAAGCAACAAAGCTTAGGCAATGGTGAGAATAAGTTTTTTACTGGTCAAATTGATTACGAAAATCCATTGACAGAAAATACCAAACTTGAACTTGGTGCAAGAGCTGCTGTTAGAGATTTTAGCAACTTAAACAATCAGTATTTCTTTAACAATAGCACTGGTACTTACGATTACTTTCCTGTATTAAGTTCTAATTATAAATACACAGATGCAGTTTATGCTGCCTACGCAAATATTAGCTGGAAAGCCAAAAGATTCAGCTATCAATTAGGTTTACGTGCAGAAAGTTCTGATTATAAAGGCAATATTTTAAGTGCTACTTCTTCAAAAGATTCATCTTTTAAAGTGAGTTTCCCTATCAGTTTATTCCCAAGTGCGTTTATTACGTATAAATTAACTGATAAACAAGACTTACAATTAAACTATTCTCGTAGAATTAACCGTCCGAATTTCTTCCAGTTAATTCCATTTATCGATTACTCAGATCCATTAAACTTGAGCAATGGTAACGCTAATTTAAGACCAGAATTTACCAATTCGTTTGAAGTATCTTATAATAATGCGTATAAAAAAGGTGCTAACTTGTTAGTTACTGCTTACTTTAAACAAACTGATAACTTAATTACGCGTTTTCAATACAAGGATAAAAATCCTGCGCCACAGCTTACAACTGCTGATAGTGTAGTATTTAACACTTACATCAATGCTAATAACAGTATTTCTTACGGCTTAGAGATTACTAACAAATTGCCTGTAACAAGCTTTTGGGATTTAACTTTAAACCTAAACATTTACAATTCTAAAATCAACTCTACCAATGTTGATAACGGTGCTAGCAACGAGCGTGTAAGCTGGTTTGGTAAAATGAACAATAGCTTTAAATTGAAAAAAGGTTATTCTATTCAATTTAGTGGCGATTATAGAGCGAAAAGCGTATTAGCCCAAGGCGGTGGCGGTGGGGGGCGTATGGGTGGTGGAGGCGGTGGCTTCTTTATGGGTGGCGGTTCTCAGTCTACTGCTCAAGGCTACAACTTCCCTAGATATAGCTTTGATTTAGCATTACGAAAAGATTGGACTTGGAAAAATGGTCAAAGTGGTTCATTAACTGTAAGTATGGATGATATTTTTAGAACACAATTATCTAAAACTTACTCTGAAAGTGTTTACTTCAATCAAATAAGTGAAAGAAGAAGAGATCCACAAGTGTTACGTATTAACTTCAGCTACCGTTTTGGTAAGTTTGATGCAACATTGTTTAAACGTAAAAACACCAAGGCTGACCAAAGTGGTGGTACAGAAATGATGCAAGGTGGTAACTAATTAAAAGGTTTAGTAAGTAGAAAATACAAAAGCCGCTCACAATGTGAGCGGCTTTTTTGTGCGTATAGATTGAACAGATTAAGCTTTAAGTTGAAACAAAGCAGCAAACATACTATCAGCTTTTTTGGTGTAACCAATTAGCAGTTCTTGCTTTACTACGCTCAAATTTGGATTTTGCTGTAAAATAAAATCAACCATTTGCTCATTTTCTTGCTTAAATACCGAGCAAGTGATGTATAAAAAATAGCCATTAGGCGATAGATACTTCTGAGCATTGGTAGTTATTTGTTGTTGCAGTTGTACATATTTGTCTATTTGGTTTTGCTTAAAAAAATACAATTGTTCTGGTGTGCGGCCCCAAGTACCGCTACCGCTGCAAGGTGCATCGCAAATGATAAGTTGATAAGCGTTACTGGTTGCTGGTTGCTGGTTACTAGTTGCTAAATCTTTTACAAATACATTGTAAATAGGTACACCAGCTTTTGCTAGCCTATTTTTTAAATTCTGAATAATAGTAGCTCTAATGTCACTGACAGTCAGCCGAATATTTCCTAAAACATCTGCTGCTAAAATTGATTTACCACCACTAGCTGCGCAGCAATCCCAAACGGTGATGGGTGAGCCGATAGCTATCGGCTTGGAGTTTGAAATTTGAGATGTAGCAACAAAGTTCAAAAACTCTCTTATTCGTTGAGATGAATAATCTTGCACCACTACTTCCCTATCTATTTGCAGCACTTCTTCTATTTTAGAATTGTTTGGCAAAGCCAAGCACGTCTCATTTACTAATTGATAGGCGATATCAGCGGCTGATAATTTACGCAGTATTTTATCTTGTTGCTTTGGCCTCATGCGTAAAAATACATCTGGCTGTACCAAATGCGATATAGAAAAACTAGCGGCATCAATACCTTCGCTTAGTTCATTTACCAAGGGAAAACAAAGCCCTACATTAACCGAAGGATGAATTTGGGCAATAAAATCTAGTTTGTTATGTAGCGCTTCGCTGAATAATGGCTGCCATTCTTTAGCAAATAAGTCTGCATAATTACTTGCTTCATTGCTAGATAAAAATATAGCTATTTTGATGGTTTCTTCTACCGATAAGTTACTGCAAGCACCAGCCATACGATAATACAGAAAGCAAAAATGGGCGATAAATTTTCTGTCTTTACCACCATATTTTTTATTAGAAGCAAAAAACTGTTTTAAGTAATTGCTTAACGGCACTTCACCGTTGTAGGCAGCAATAATACTAGCAGCAGTGGCTATATGTTTGTGAACGTACTTCATGTATTGGTAATAATAAAGCCGCTGAGACAACTCAACGGCTTTACAAAAAGTATTGTTTAGATGTTATTGGTAGAAATATGTGAGTTGTAAAGTTTGTGCAGGTGCACCAGTAACAATTGCTGTTCCGTTTGCGGTAGCAGGATAGCTATTGCTATTATAAGTTATATTGTAGTTTACAGAAACAGTATTGGTACTACCACCAGATTTATCTGTTATTAATAAAGATACTACGTTATTAGAACCTGCAAAGTTTTCTCCCAACCCTACAAAACTTTCATTCCCATACTGTAAAGGCGATATTTTATTATCATAAGTAAAGGCGTTGTCAGTTGATAATGTTGGTGTAGTAGTAAAATTATAGGTATACAGCTTTTCATTAATTACATTACCAGATGCATCATACGTAACATCAATATGATATACAAGTATAGGCTGTCTTGAAGGTGAGGTAGCGTAATATTTATACTGAGAAACTTTATTATTAGTATACGCAAATGTTACACTATCAGTAACAAACCCATTACCACTATTTGCAGATTCAATAACATAATCGAAGTTTGAAGAGCCAGTTGGGTAATGCAGCTTTGAGTAAACAGTATCGTATTTAGAGGGTAAAACAGACTTTGATGAGTAAGAAATTTTTGTATGCTGAATTAATTTACCAGCAGCATTTCGTATATAATATTCTGTTTCATCAACTTTATCACCGCTAGAAACACCAACCTGAGTCAACTTTATTAATCTTTTCGCTGAATCATAGCCATATATGTAGGTCACTGTGTCAGTTGAAGATAAGGATACCATTTTCACTAACAGGTTACCACCTGTTGTACCAGGTGTTGGTGTTACAGGTGTAGTTGGTGTTAATATTAAATCATTCCACTCAATGCTCTTTTGGCACGAAGTAAAACAAAGCACTAACAAACATGATAACAGAAAAAGGTTGCTTCTCATAAAAACATTTTGCAATAAAGATACCTATAATTCTAATAAAGTTTTCACAGGATCTTTACCAATTAGTAATAATTCTGGTTTTTCTAATAATTCCTTCACTCTTACCAAAAAGCTTACACTCTCTCTACCATCAATTACACGGTGGTCGTAGCTCAGTGCTAAGTACATCATTGGTCGCACCTCTATTTTGCCATCAATCACCATTGCCCTATCTTGAATTTTATGCATACCCAAAATGGCGCTTTGTGGTATATTAATAATTGGCGTACTCATTAAGCTACCAAAAACCCCACCATTAGTTATTGTAAACGTACCACCTTGTAAGTCCTCAGCTGTTAATTTGCTATCTCTTGCCTTACTAGCTAATACAATTACAGCTTTCTCAATTTCAGCCATGCTAAGGCTTTCCACGTTTCTTATTACTGGTACAGTTAGGCCTCTTGGTGTACTTACAGCAATACTAATATCAGCATAATCGTGGTATTGAAAACTATCACCATCAATATACGCATTTACAGCAGGCCATTCACCCAATGCAATAGCACAAGCTTTTGCAAAAAAGCTCATAAAGCCCAAGTTTACACCATGGCTTTCTTTAAATTTATCTTTATACAATTTACGTGTAGCCATAATTGCTGTCATATCAACCTCGTTAAACGTGGTTAACATAGCAGTGGTATTTTTAGCTTCTACCAGCCTACGGCTAATGGTTTTGCGTAGGTTGCTCATTTTTTCTACACGCACATTACGTGTAAATAATTCAGTACCAGCAAAGGCTTTTTTACCCGGATTATTCAATGCATCCAACACATCATTTTTCATGATTTTACCGCCAAAACCACTAGGTGTAATTGAACTTGCATCTACTTTTTTATCTGCAATAATTGCGGATGCAACAGGCGTTGCTTTAATATCTGTTGGTGCAGCCACAGGCGCTTGAACAGGTGCAGCAGCCACAGGTTTTGCTTCTTCAGCTTTTGGCGCAGCAGCCGTAGCAGCTGGCTTTTCAGCTGTTTCGTCTATTTGTGCCAGTATCGAACCAATTAAAATTGTATCACCTTCTTTAGCTAGTTGTTTTAAAACACCAGCTTTTTCAACGTTCACTTCAAACGTTGCTTTTTCACTTTCAAGTTCAGCAATTACTTCATCACGCTCTACGTAGCTACCTTCTCTTTTCGTCCATTTTAACAAGGTTACTTCACTTATCGATTCGCCAACGGTAGGCACTTTAATATCAATCATAAAAATTCTATTTCGTAATTATATTTTCTTTTTGTTACCAGCTTTTATACTACTATTTAGCGTCTGTTGCGTCGCACACTTGTACGTTCTTATAGCTATTTAGCTTTTCCCACCTTGTCATTCTGAGGCACGAAGAATCTCTTTTATTTAGATGCTTCCTTCGTCAGCATGACATTTAAATACTAAATGCTGTATCTATAATTTCTTTCTGCTCTTGTGCATGCACTTTTGCGTAGCCAGTAGCTGTTGCAGCACTTGCATGGCGGCTTATTACACCAAAATTGATAGATTTTAAATTCGTTTGTAAGAACGTTGCAGCACCCATATTCAATGGCTCTTCTTGAACCCAGAACCATACTGCTTTGCTGTATTTTTTATACAAAGCATCTAATTGATTGTATGGTAAAGGATACAGTTGCTCTAATCTTACAATTGCAACATCCGTTCTGTTCTCTTTTTGTTGTCTATCAGCTAGTTCAAAATACAATTTACCAGTACAGAACAATACTTTCTTCACTTCGGTTGCATCGGTAACAAAAACATCATCTATCACTTCTTTAAAACCACCATTTGAAAACTCACTAATGTGGCTGTAAGTACCAGGGCTACGTAAGTTAGCCTTAGGCGAGAAGTTAATTAATGGTTTTCTAAAGTTCCAAGCTAGTTGTCTACGCAACGAGTGGAATAAATTAGCCGCAGTAGTTACATTGGTAATTACAATGTTCAGCTCAGCACACATTTGTAAAAAGCGCTCTAATCTTGCACTACTGTGTTCAGGCCCTTGCCCTTCATAACCATGTGGCAATAACATTACCACACCATTTTGACGTTGCCATTTTTGTTCACCAGCAGTAATAAATTGGTCTATCATTGTTTGCGCACCATTACAAAAATCACCAAATTGAGCTTCCCAAATTACAAGCGCATTAGGATTTGCTAAAGCATAACCATATTCAAAACCAAGTACACCATATTCACTCAATAAAGAATTGTAAATTCTACATTCAGCTTGCGTATCGTTAAAGTGGTTAAGGCGGTTATATTCTTGGTTGGTTTCTTCATCACGAATTACCGCATGTCTATGGCTAAAAGTACCACGCTTCACATCTTGACCACTCATTCTCACAATATTACCTTCAAGCAATAAAGAGCCATAAGCCATCAACTCACCAGTAGCCCAGTCTATTTTTTGCTCACTTTCAAGCAATTTCACTTTATCTTGAATCAGCTTTTCTACCTTTTTCAAAGGCTTAAAGTCAGCAGGCCATTTCATTAAGCCATCAAACAACAATTTAGCAGTTTCAGCAGAAATAGCTGTTGATGGTGAGTTTTCAAAATCTGCTTGAGCAGCTTTCTTCATTTCTAACCAAGCTAATTCTGGTGGTTGGTATTTATAAGGCAATGGATTTTGTTTCACATCATCTAGGCGCTCTTGCAAGTCTGCCCAGAATTTTTTCTCCATTTCTTTAGCTAATTCTTGTGCATCGGCTTCACCATTTTGCAATAAATATTGCACGTATTGCTCACGAGGGTTAGCATGCTTGTCAATTAACGCGTATAACTGTGGCTGCGTGTATTTAGGATCATCGCCTTCGTTGTGGCCATGTTTACGGTAGCAGACCATATCTAAAAATATGTCGCTATTAAACTCTTGGCGGTAACGTGCCGCAATAGATGCACAACGTACCACCGCTTCTGCGTCGTCACCATTTACGTGCAATACAGGTGCTTGCACCATAGATGCAATTGAGGTACAATAATCAGCACTTCTTGCATCTTCAAAATCGGTAGTAAAACCTATCTGATTATTAATGACATAGTGAATCGTACCGCCAGTGTAATAGCCTTTTAGGCGGCACATTTGCAATACTTCATACACAATACCTTGGCCTGCAACAGAAGCATCACCATGTATTAATATTGGTAAAATTTTATCGAAATCGCTTTTGTACAATACATCGGCTTTCGCTCTTGCAAAACCTACCACCACAGGGTCTACTGCTTCTAAGTGAGAAGGATTTGGCATCAATTTCAAGTGGATACTTTTATTATCGGCAGTAGTAACTTCACTGCCATAGCCCATGTGGTATTTTACGTCACCGCTACCCATGGTTTGATCCATTACAGCAGTGCCTTCAAACTCGCTAAATATTTGCTCATAGGTTTTACCCATTATGTTCGCCAAAATATTTAAACGACCTCTGTGAGCCATACCTATCACTACTTCTTCTACATCGTGGTTAGCTGCTTCTGTAATAATTTCGTCTAGCGCAGCAATAGTTGTTTCACCACCTTCAAGCGAAAAACGTTTTTGCCCAATATATTTTGTATGTAAAAATTTCTCAAACATCACACCTTGATTCAACTTCTCAAGTATGCGTTTCTTTTTGGGCAATGCAATCGGCTGAATGAAGTTATTTTCCATTTCAGTGGTTAGCCAATCTATTTTCTTTTGGTCGCTAATGTATTTAAACTCAACACCAACGTGCGTTGCATATACTTTTTTAAGATGTGCTAAAATATCTTTTAAGGTAGCAGCACCTAAGCCTAAAATATTACCCGCCTGAAAAACAGTGTTTAAATCTGCATCGCTTAACCCAAAAAATGGTAAATCCAAATTAGCGCCTCTGTCTTTTCTTTCTCTAATAGGATTTGTTTTGGCTAATAAATGGCCTTTATTTCTATAACCGAGTATCAATCGATACACTCTAATTTCTTTCATCCAATCAGCATCAGTACTTGCTGAATTTACAGTTTGGCCACTAGCAACAGCCGAACCATTTGAAACTGCAAAATCGAAACCTTCAAAGAATTTTTTGAACTCAGAATCAACGCTGTTAGGATTTTTTACAAACTCTGAATATAAACTTTCAATATAGGATGGGTGAGAATTGGTGATGTACGAGAAATCTTTCATTAGATTCGTTTATTCTGCTGTATAAAAAATGATGGCAAATATCGTGTATTGCATGTATAAACCAAGTAGGAATTACAGGTAATATCCACAAATTTTAGAACTATTTATTTTTGTAAAATTAGCAGAATAAAAAAAGATGCCAAATTGTTTTGAATATTTGATGAAATGCCCTTACTTTTGCGCTCCGTAAAAATTTAATTGGAAACATGGCAAATCATAAAGCTACTAAAAAAGATACAAGACAAGCGGCAAAACGTAGAGATCGTAACCGTTATTATGGTAAAACCACTCGTAATGCCGTACGTGATTTAAAATCAACTGAAGCTACTGCATACACTGAAAAATTACCTAGCGTTATTTCAATGATTGATAAATTAGCTAAAAGAGGTATCATCCATAAAAATAAAGCTGCCAACTTAAAAAGTAAATTAGCGAAAAAAGCTGCTGTTGTAGCTGCTTAATAATTAGTTCAACTATATTCAAAAAGCCGATTAGAAATTTCTAATCGGCTTTTTTCTGTTTACTCAATATTTTAAATCTGGATTAAAATTTTACTGTTGGGCATTTTATGGCTTTACCACTACCACCGTAAATACCATTTTTTACTATCGATATTTCATAAGCCCCTTGCCTACCATTAAAACTTCCTAAACTAGAAGTAGTAACATCGTAGTTGAAAGTTATTTTCATATCGTTTATTTGATAGCCAATCATAGGAATAATAGCATCGGCATTTCTGTAATAAGCACCAAATATTAGTTGTTGTGCACCACCATCACCACTTAAATTTCTATTGGCATTAATACCAATCACAGTTTCTGTTGCATTGGCAGATTGACTGACATACACATTAGGATTGACTATCCAATTATCATCTATTTTAAAACTACCATTCAAAAAAGTAGTAAATCGAACAGGCACTCTTGTATCTACGGTATTATTAGGAGCAAAAAAGCTTTCTTGTAGTCGGTTAATATGCGAAACACTAATACCAAGATTAAAATAGGCTTTTTGGGATAGAAATAAGGCATAGTTTAGACCTACTTGTAAATCGAAATAACCAATACTACTGTACACAAACGATTCGCCAGAACCAGCATTTACGTCAAAAAATTTACCGTTCCATTGATTATCAAACGACAGTTTATTTATGTCAATTCGTTTATTTACAAAACCAATATTTGCCCCAAAACTTAGTAAACTTGAATATCCAAGTAATTGATGATAAGCGGCTGACACATAACCTTGCGTACTTGTTAAGCTACCGCTACCAGCTTCATCTCTGTACAAAGTGCCACCTAAACCTACCCAACCGTTCTCAAAACGATTATTAAACAGCTGTACATCACCCCATAAACTCATGGTTTTATAAGGATTATTAATGACACCTGCCCACTGATTTCTGTAATTACCACCAACTCTATAATCATAATCAGGATTAAATCCTGTATTAGCAGGATTTACCAAAAGCGGCGCATTGAAATATTGCGAGAAATGCAAATCCTGTGCTAACAAAGTACTTGTCACCATTAGCAATACAGCCAAAATGATATGTTGCAAATACTTTCTCATCGTAGTAGAGTTATATCACCTGTTTTAGAATATTTTGTGCCATCGCTAAATTCAACTTCAAGTGAGTAAGTGTACACATCTTGAGCCTGCACATTACCCTTAAATTTACCATCCCAACCTATTTTCTGGCTACTACTTTGAAATATCAAAACACCCCATCTGTTATAAATACGCCAATCCATTTTAGCAATACCGTAGCCTTTTACAAATACATTATCATTTTTACCATCACCATTCGGTGTTAAAGCACTTGGCACATCTAACAAAGGTACTGTAATAGCTCTCACATTTTGGCAAGAAGTATCTTTACAACCAGACAAATTAGACGCAATTAAACAGGCATTGTAAGTGTTTGTAGCATTATAAATATGGCTTACTACTGCATTAATATTATTGGTAACCAACGAATCGCCATCACCATATAGCCATTTATAACTGCTTGCTGTGCCAATTGAATTATTGGTAAATACAACTGCTGTATTGGCTTGAGGAGGATTTGGACTAAAAGTGAAAGCTGATGTAGGCTTACCATTCACGGTAATGGTAAATGAAGCGCTATCAATTTTGTTACAAGTATTGGTATCTACAACCGACAATTTAATAGTATAACTACCTACAGCAGTATATAAGTGTGGTGGTGGGTCTGCACCTACATAAGATGTACCATCACCAAAATCCCATGTAAAAGTTTCACCTGCAAGCGATGTATTTGTAATAACTGCTTGATAAGGTGCGCAACCAATAGCCGGTGTGTTAAACTGTGCTTTTACATTGGCAGCTATGCGAAGCTGTAATTTAAACGTATCGGGATAATTACAATAATTAGTATCGCTTAAAATAAGCCCAGCGTTATAAGTACCTGCTGCCGGGTAACTATGCTGAAACGAACCCAACCCAACAGCTCGCTGTGTACCATCACCAAAAAATAAGGTAAAGCTACTATTGCTAAAAGGCTTGCCCACAGGCGCAATAGATGTATTATCAAACTGGTAAGACAAAGCATTGCAAGGTGCTAATTTAGTGGCGTTTAAAGCTAAAGTAGCTGCATCATTTCTTACTCTAATGGTTACATACGAGGTATCAGAAATATTACAGGTAGATGAATCGATTGAAATTAGCCGAACGCTATAATTACCAACAACTGTATAAGCGTGCTTAATATTGGGTGTTATAGTTGTTTGTTCAGGCGAACCATCACCAAAATTCCAAACGTAAGTTCTGCCCAAAGCCAATGTATCTTTAAATTCTACTTCGGTAAATACGCAGCCAGTTTTTCTATTGGCAGTACCCTGTATTGATGACTGTACACCAGAACCCACACCAGAGAGATTGAATGCAATTTTTATAGCTGCCAAATTACAATACGCACTGCCACCTCTAGTACTTGCAAAAGCACCACCGCTTGTAGGAAAAGCGTTGCCAGCACCAGGATCAGCATTACCACAAGAACATAAAGACTGATAGATTATGCCATTTGCATCAAAGCGGCTCGTTCCGCCATCTACATGCTCACCGTAGCCACCATTTTGCCCAAAAAAACTACCATACAATTGCTTATTGGCGTTTCTTTCCATTACAAAAAAGTAAAAATCACTACCATCACTAGATTTCTTAACTGCATCAGAAGTTATAGGCAGCCCATTAGTACCAGCACTCGCATATTTAAAATTAGTATTTGCAAAACCACCCCACCCAGATACGTACACGTTCTCACACCTGTCTACAAGAAAAGCTGTAGGTGAAATATTAGGGGCGGCTGTGTTTGTACCAAACACAGTTGAATAAACATAAGCAGATAAATTAGGCTGCAACTTAGAAATAAACTGCTTGCCACCATTTTGCACAAAAGCCACATTATTAGTAACTACCCAAACACCAGTTGTAGTGCCCATTACGTAAGGATAACCATATTTATCAAACTGAATACCATACACAACATCAGCACCAACCGTACCCAAATAAGTACTTTTAAGCAGTTGTGTACCAACACTATTAAGTATAGCCACAAAACCATCACAATCGCCACCTGAATTACTTGCATTTAGTACGCTTATTTTATCGCCAGGGAAATTAGTACTCGCTGTACCACCTGCAATATAAATATTACCATTTGTAGGATTTATTGATAATACAAAAGCTGCATCATCGTTATTACCGCCTAAATAGCTACTTACAAGTATTGTACTTAAATCTGATGATATTTTTAAAAACACCCCATCCTGAGACCTACCACTTGCATTCGAACCACCATTGGTATTTTGAAATGCATTTACAGTAGGAAAATCTGTTGATTGTGTGCATGATGCTAGCAAAATATTCCCAGATGCATCAATAATTACTTCACTTCTAGAATCGTCACCATAATTTCTACGTGTAGAGAAATTTGCCGGTGTTACGTTTGTATTTGTATACTTGTTCTGAATATTTACAGCATCGTCATTAGTACCACCTATCATTCTCGAGCCAATTAAAGAAGTTCCATCTGCCTTAAACTTGGTTAAAACAATGTCACAGTCATTTCTGCCTGAAGCTCTTGTAGATCCGGGATAATCTGAAGCAGTCGATTTGCCTGCAACTACTAAGTTATTATTGGCATCTACAACTAAACTTTGTGGATATTCATTTCCTTGTGCACCACCTAAATAAGTAGCATATATTTTTTTTGTTCCAGTTGAATTGAATTTAATAATCCCTATATCAAATGGTCCATCATTTTCACCGCTTAAATTATTTCCACCTCTAAAACTAAATGCACCATTTTGAAATGGATAAGCATCACCAAAAACAATACCGCCAGCATAAAAATTACCTGCCCCATCGTAAGTGGCTGTGTAACCCCAATTACTAACTGTACTACCTGTAAATGTTGAAAAAATTAAACTTGGGTCTATCACCAAAGTAGCATCATTATCTACTGGATTATCTAATTTGTAGCGTACAATATTACCTTTTAATTCAAACCTACAAGCCACAGTTTGCTTACCTTTTCTGCCTGACTGATAGCTATAAGGAATGGCTTCTCTCACTTCATCTACCGATGTTTTAAAAACCAGTTGTTCATCCTTTAGCTTCAAAGCGTCTACACCATCTACATACAATGCTACACGGTTTACATCACCACCAGGGTTTACTATAATATCGTACTTCAATTGTCCTTTGTCAGTGTAATACCTCACATCAATATTGGGATAAATATTTTTATAGGTTACGGCACCAAATACCTTGCAGCCACTAGCCCATTTGGTTTTATCATTGCCTATATAATAATTGTTGTAAAAAGATTGTTGCTTATCAGGCACAGCCGTAGGGTTTGGATTGGCATTTAAGAAGCTCACTTCATAAACATGACCACGAATAGTACCATTGCTGCTTGATGATGTTGTCGTTCTATTTGAATTGGTAGATGTAACAGCTTGTTCTCTATCGCCACCACTTGCACCACTAGATGTATGAGTATCTTTATGACCATGCAACATATCGCCAATAGCTTTAAGGTCATCGTGATTTAAGAGCGTCATTTTATAGCCACCATCTTTTTTTAAGGCAAATGAGCCTGTAGTAAGTTGCCCTTTGTATTGAATAGCATTATCCCATTGCCCTTTATTTTCAATAAATTCTAGAGATTGCTGCGCAAAAGTGGCACTAGTAAACACTAGAAGTATTAATAAAAGTATGTGATGTTTTATAGCCAACTGCTTTACATTTAGATAGTGCATATCAAATTTAATGTTCTCTTTTATTGCAGTTAGTATTTGGTAGAAATAAATTCTATTATTTGTCGCAGCTATTCCTTTTAGCGAAAGCCGCTATAACCATTTTATGGTTAAAACCTAGTCAGCGAATACCGCTACAATAATTTTATAAATCATTTCGCTTCGGCGAACTTCGCTAGACTGATTTTACACTCTTTTTCTCATCAGCGAGCTTCGCTGATGCCATTTTACAACCTTTTTTCTCGTCAGCGAACTTCGCTGGGCTGATTTTACACCTCATTTTGCTTCCGCGAACTTCGCTGAACTTTTTTTATTGCCACAGATGCACAGAAACTCAGAGAAAATCTTAGACGCTAAAAATAACTCTCTCAAATAAAACAATACCAGAACTAAATTTCTGTGCATGTCTATGTCTTCTACGGGTAAAATATTCTGTGCTTCAGTGGCTAAAAACTACGAAATTTTACTCCACCCAGTTTTCCCCTTTTGCTGCTGTAAAAATTGTTTTAGCACCAAATTTTCTGCCAGAATTAAATCTACATCTCTGTCTAGTAGTTCTTCTGCCTCTTTTTTAGCTAGCTCTAGTAATTCCTTATCATTTACAATTGAAGCTAACTTAAAGTTTAAAGCTCCACTTTGCCTTGTACCTTCAATATCACCAGGCCCACGTAGCTCCAAATCTTTCTCTGCTATCAAAAAGCCATCGTTGGTAGCGCACATTATCTTGATACGCTCACGGCCTTCTTTGCTGACTTTACTACCTGTTAAAAGAATGCAAAAACTTTTCTCACTACCCCTACCTACCCTGCCACGTAGCTGGTGCAACTGCGATAAACCAAATTTTTCGGTACTCTCAATTACCATTACACTGGCATTAGGCACATTTACACCCACCTCAATTACCGTAGTGCTTACCATAATATTAGTTTCGCCCTTTACAAAGCGTTGCATATTGGCTTCTTTAAGGTCAGGTGCTTGTCTACCATGCACCATACTTATTAAGTATTTGGGTTCAGGAAAAACGCTTTTTACTTGCTCGTAGCCTTGCATTAAATCCTCATAACTCATTTTCTCACTTTCTTCTATTAGTGGGTAAATGATATAAGCCTGCCTACCAATTTCTACTTCTGTGCGTATAAATTCCATTACACTTGCCCTTGCTTGTTCAAAACGATGCACCGTAGTGATAGGTTGCCTGCCTGGTGGTAATTCATCTATTACACTATAATCTAAATCGCCGTAGGCAGTCATGGCTAAAGTACGTGGTATTGGTGTTGCCGTCATTACTAATACATGCGGTGGTACTGTTGCTTTTTGCCAAAGTTTGGCACGTTGCGCCACACCAAACTTATGCTGCTCATCTACCACCACAAACCCAAGATTTTTAAACACTACGGGGTCTTCAATTAACGCATGTGTACCAATGATAAAATGTAAACTACCATCTGCCAACGCAGCTAAAATTTCTCTGCGCCTTTTTGTTTTAGTGTTGCCTGTAAGAATGTCAATTTTAATTGGCATATCTTTTAATAAAGAACTTAACCCCGCAAAGTGTTGCTGCGCTAATATTTCTGTTGGTGCCATTAGGCAACTTTGGTAGCCATTGTCAGCCGCTAGTAACATGCTTAGCAATGCCACAATGGTTTTACCACTACCTACATCACCTTGCAGCAAGCGGTTCATTTGGTGGCCACGTGCTGTATCGGTTCTTATTTCTTTTAATACACGTTTTTGTGCACCGGTTAACTGAAAAGGTAAATGGTGGTTGTAAAAGTCATTAAACAAGTCACCCACTTTTTCAAAAACCACACCACGGCTGCTTTTATGCCTTTGCAGTCGCACTAAGTTTAACCGTACTTGTGCTATAAAAAACTCTTCAAATTTTAGTCTGTAAATGGCTTTCTCGTATTCTTGAATAGATGTAGGAAAATGCGTGGCTCGTACTGCTAAAAAGCGTGGCATTAGTTGCAAACGTTCTAACAAATAAATAGGTATATTTTCCTGAATGTCTTTCGGCTGAATTTGGGCTACCAATTGTTGTGTTAGCTTACCAATTTGCCTACCGCTAAAGCCTCTTGCTTTCAGCTTTTCGGTGCTAGGATATACTGGTTCTAAATGCGTTTTTGCACCTGCAACTGCTGGCACAAACGCTTCTATTTCTGGGTGAACAATTTGTGGCTTACCATTAAAAAAGCCCACTTTACCAAACACCAAATAATCTACACCAAGCGTTAAGTTTTTTTGCACCCAACTAATACCTTGAAACCAAGCCAACTCAAGACTACCGCTACCATCACGCAGTTGCGCTACTAAACGCTTCGCTCTGTTTTCACCTATCGTTTCAAAAAACAATAGTTTACCAACCACTTGTATGTATTCAGTATCAGGATGAATATCTGCTATACGACTGATCTTGGTTTTATCAATATGCCTGATAGGAAAATGTTCAAGCAAATCGCCAAAAGTGTAAATGCTCAATTCTTTTTTCAGTAAATCGCCACGCAATGGCCCTACACCTTTTAGGTACTCAATTGGCGACGCTAATATAGATGCAAGTTGGCTGATAATGCTGCGTATTGGTAATGGGCAAATATCGGGATTTGTTTTACCACAAAGCAAAGAAGCACACAGAGAAAAACTTCTTTTATTCGTAATTTATCGCCTTTTAAAATCATAAAATCTGATAGCACAATATCAAAACACTGAAATCTTACTTGCTACTTTGCTCTGTTTTTAATAACTCCCTTTAGGGCTGGGGCAAACTTGTCTAATAAGGATATTGCGTCATCACATTACCACCAGGATAATAATTTGCCACTACAATTAGACCACCATTGGGGCAAACTGCCACACCAACACCCACTTCTTTGGTGTCTTTCCACACCATTTGTGTATAATGTCCTGTTTTGTGCCAATTGTTGTCGTTTAGCTTTTGATACTTGAAGAATTTTATCTCATCGTACCAAGATAATGACGCATCAATAGGTTTATAATAATCACTTGAACTGCCCCAAAATATGTTCTCTCCATAGGCTTTATCACCTTCACCCGGCTTATCTCTATGCTTCATTTTGCAATTATTATTATTGGCTAAATAATCTGCCCATTGCTGTGCGTAAGCGGCTAGTTGTTTGTTCCAAACCAATGCAGGAGCGCCAACTTTCTCACGTACTTTATTGTGATGCTGCAACACTTCTTGCGCTTGCTGTGCTGAAATTTTACTACCAGTTTGTGTAACTGTTTGCGCATTTGCAAATACACAATTGACAAGAATTATAATGGTTAGAAGATATTTTAACATAATTGATTTCATTGTGATGGTTAGCAAACTTAAAACTGAAATTACTCGTTACTAGTAAAATAGTAACGTTAAAAAAAATATAAACCCATCTTGTGATACAGATGGATAAAATCAAAAAACAATTTGTTAATTTGCAATAACATCAACCAAAAAAACTTTCAATTTATGAAAAAAATTACCTTCTTAGCACTAAGCATTTGTGCTAGTTACCTTGCAAAAGCGCAAGACTTTGGGTCAATAGTAGCGGCATCATTACCTGATGCCAACAAGTATGCAACAGAATACATGAAACCTTTTGGCGAAAGTGAAATTTATAACCAATCTCGTGGCTGGTTTAGCACAGCTAGAACACACAAATTGTTAGGTTTCGATTTATCTTTTAGCGGACAATTTGCATTAATACCATCGGGTAAAGAAAGCTTTACTTTTAAAAACTCTGACTACAGTTCGCTTAAATTAAATGATGTTTCTAAAACGTCTGCTACTTTACCGACTTTTGTGGGTGGTTCTGGTAAGGAAGATTTAAGAGTAACTACTACTGTAAATGGCCAAACTGCAACTACCACTTTTACTGCACCTAGCGGTATTGGTGACGATTTAAAGAAGAACCTATCTTTTTTACCACTGGCATCGCCATTACCTGTAGCGCAAATTGGTATTGGCTTGTTTAAACACACAGATTTAAAAGTGCGTTATTTTCCTAAAACCAGTTTTAGTAATGTTGAAGTTGGGGTAACTGGCGTTGCCTTGCAACATGAGTTTTCTAACTATTTACCATTTATTAAAAAAGTACCGTTTTTACATATTTCAGGATTAGTAGGTTATACTAAATCAACAGCTTCTTACAAGCCTGTATTTAATTCTGGCAGCTCGGTACAAAACCCTAAAGGCAATGCTGTAGCAGACTTTGATATTTCTGCACTTACCGTTCAGGGTATTGTATCTGCTAAATTTTCTTTTCTTGAATTATACACATCAGTTGGCTACATAAGTGGTAAATCTAACCTTAGTCTAAAAGGTGATTATACTACTACCTACCAAACTATTATTGGCCCACAAACTGTTACTGTTACTGACCCTATTGCACTTGGCTATACTGGTAGCGGTATTACCAATACTTGGGGCGCTAGAGTTAATATTTTCTTTTTTAAAGTGTATGCAGATTATACTTTTGCTACTTACAATGGTGCATCTATAGGTGCTGCTTTTTCGTTTAGATAAATAAACTTTGTACCAATAAAAATGCCGCTAGTTGTAACAACTAGCGGCATTTTTATTTTATAATAGGCCTTGTGATATTATTTACCAAAACGCTTCTTCAACATACTCAAAGCATCGTTCATGTTCATGTTGCTTACATCTTCGGTTTTAGCCACAGGCTTGTTATTTGCGCCTTGAAACTTATTACCTGTACCTTTTCTAGCTGGCGCTTCTTGTGTTTGTTTAATAGATAAAGCAATTCGCTTACGAGGAATATCTACCTCTAAAATTTTCACTTGTACTTTATCATTCAGCTTTAAAACCTCATTAGGATCAGTAATGTATTGATGCGAAATTTCGCTTACATGCACCAAACCATCTTGCTTTACACCTATATCTACAAAAGCACCAAAACGTGTAATATTTGTTACTACACCTGGCACCACCATACCAACTTTGGCGTCTTCTATTTTAAATATTTGGGCAAATTCAAATTCCTCTAATTCACTACGTGGGTCAAGGCCTGGCTTCTTCAATTCATTCAAAACGTCTTGAATTGTTACCACACCTATTTGTTCTGTAACGTATTTCTTAGGCTCAACCGTTTTAAGTAAGGTTTCGTTACCTACCAATGCTTTTACATCAACACTTAAATCAGTGGCTATTTGCTTTACAATGCCATAAGCTTCTGGGTGAACCGCACTTTCATCTAATGGGTTGTCACCTTTTTTTATGCGCAAGAAACCTGCACATTGCTCAAATGCTTTACCACCTAAGCGTGGCACTTTTAGTAGCTGACTTCTATCGGTAAACTTACCAATTTCGTTACGGTGCTTAATAATATTTTCTGCCAAGCTTGGTCCAATACCACTCACATAACTTAGCAAATGTTTGCTCGCTGTATTTAAATTAACACCTACTTGGTTTACACAACTTACCACCGTTTGGTCTAGCTTTTCTTTTAAACGAAACTGGTTTACGTCATGCTGATACTGACCCACACCAATACTTTTAGGATCAATCTTTACCAGTTCAGCCAAAGGATCCATCAATCTACGACCAATACTTACTGAACCACGAACGGTAATATCATAATCAGGAAATTCTTCTCTTGCAATTTCAGAAGCAGAATAAATAGAAGCGCCATCTTCATTTACCAAAAACACAGGTAAGCCCAAGTTCAACGACTTAATAAAACCTTCAGTTTCTCTACCCGCAGTACCATCACCTATGGCTATGGTTTCTATATTGTATTTACTTACCAAATGCTTAATGGTATAGCTTGCTTCGGTTTGTTTATTGCCTTCGTGTATGTAAAATAAATCTGTGGTTTGTAAAGCGCCTTGTTCATCCAAACATACCACTTTACAACCTGTTCTATAACCTGGATCAATAGCTAAAACTCGCTTGCTACCAAGTGGTGAGCTCAACAGCAACTGCTTTAAATTCTCTGCAAAAACAGTAATTGCTTCTTCATCAGCTTTAGTTTTCAACGCTGTTCTAAACTCAGTTTCTAAGCTAGGTTGTAGCAAGCGCTTGTAAGCATCTTTGATGGCTTTTTTCACTTGCTCAACTGAACTATTTAAGCTACCAGTGATGTAAATATCTTCTACCAATTCAATCGCTTCTTCTTCTACAGGTGCAATACTCATACGCAAAAAGCCTTCTAAAAAGCCACGTAAAATAGCCAATATTCTGTGTGAAGGAATTTTATGAATCGGCTCACTAAAGTCAAAATAATCTTTGTATTTAGCAGCTTCAGTTTCTTTATCTGCAAGCACTTTGCTTTGTAGCAAAGCAGTATCTTCAAAGCATTTACGCAACTTTGCACGTACCGTTGCATCTTCATTTACTTGCTCGGCTATAATATCTCTAGCGCCTTGCAATGCATCATCTACACTAGCAACTGTATCGTTTATAAAGGCTTTCGCTTCTTCAGTAATGTCAACCTCTTTTTGCTCAAGTAGTAATATTGCCAATGGTTCTAACCCATTTTCACGTGCTATTTGCGCCTTAGTTCTGCGTTTTGGTTTGTATGGCAAGTAAATATCTTCAAGCTCAGTAATGGTAAGCGCTTTATCAATTTTTGCTTGCAGCTCTTCGGTCATTTTACCTTGCTCGGTAATCGTTTTTTCAATAAAAGCTTTGCGTTCTGCAAATTCTTTCAGCACTTTCGCTTCGTCTTGTATTTGCTGAATTTGTACCTCGTCTAATGAGCCGGTAGCATCTTTACGATAACGAGCAATAAACGGTATGGTAGAACCTTCGGCCAATAAAGCCAAAACGGTAGCAACTTGGATGGGTTTTATGTTGAGCTTAGAGGCAATCACTGAATCGAACTGGTTCATATTTTTTCTCGCATTTTATAATAGGGCGGCGAAAGTAATTGGATATGCTAAAACAATCTTTAGTATCTAATTAGTGTGTAAAACTTTTTAAAGGAACTACTAAAAGCTTAGCATAAAAAGAGATGCTAGGAAAAGCATTTGCAACCTTAATAAAATACCTTTTTTTATGGCAGTTAAAGTTTAGATTACGGCTATGTGAATAATTGGCACGATTTTAAATAATTTCTTTTGAAGGCTTCGCATAACTTCACTTTTAACCCATACCTAAACCCTTGCTATAATGAAACGTGCATATACACTTTGCTTCATGTTGTGCTTTTCTACAACCATATTATTTAGCCAAAAACAAGTTGCAAAATCACTAGATGATAAACGTATAGATAGCTTAATTATAGCGTTTAAAACATTGCAATATTATAATGTATTAAACGAGGCAAAAACAGAATTAATCAATTATCAGAAGCTAGTAATACCCAAAATTATCAAACTGTTATATAGTGAAACAAAGCTGAAGTTTGATCCTGGTGAACCTTATATCTATTTCGCCAATACCAATTTATCGATTGACGGCAAGGGTTCTACTATACCTTACAATGTAGATTGGCTATCGATAAGAGCTGGCTGGCTAATGGAAGAATTAACATTTATAGATTTTGGCTATTCATCAAAAAAGACAGAAAAAAGAGGCCCTAACTTTAGTAGAATAGTTACTTGGGATAAAATTGCAACTGCTGCAACACTAAAAAAAGATAGAAAAATAAAAGCTGATAAAATAGCAGCTTGGTGGCAAAAAAATAAAGCCACTTGGACGAGGTTAGGTGCAATAAAAAAATTACTACAATCAACGAATGTAAATGATGTTTACAGAGCGCTCAGTTTTATTAGTTACGGCAAAACAAAATGCGATGGTCTTACCAAAACGGTTTACGAAACGGAAATAAAACCCATTATTGTAACCATTTCAGAACAAACTAAAGATGAAGACATCAAAAGCATCATTACAAACCTGTTGCAATATGGCCCAAGCGATGATTTGATACCTAAAGATTAAAACCATTTTTACTTCCCCTTAAACCCTTAATAATTATGAAACGAGTACTATCTCTTTGCATAGTAATACAACTATTTGCTACTTGTGCTTTTAGCCAACAAAACCCAATTGACAGCCTTATAAAAGATTTCAAAGGCTTTATGTTTGGAGATAAAATACAGCCTGCAAGGCGTGCATTAGAAAGGTATGAGCAAGCTGCGATTCCCAAAATCATCCCATTACTGTATAGCAATACATTTACAAAAATTTATGATAACCCATATTTAATGTACCCTTCATCAGCTGAACTTCCAAGTAATCATAGTTATATAATACCGTACAATTTAGATTGGCTATCGGTAAGGGCTGGCTGGTTGATAGAAGAACTAACGTTTATGGATTTTGGCTATAAAACATCAATGGATGAGAAAAAATACGCAATTATAGCCGCTTACGCTTACCGTGGTAAAAAAGAGGTACCATGGATAAATATCCCTACTAAAGCATCGTTACTTAAAACGAGAAAACCAATGGCAGATGCAGTAGCTGCTTGGTGGCAAAAGAACAAAGCCACTTGGACAAGAATTGGTGCCTTGAAAGATGCCCTACAATCAAACAACACAAAAAGACAAATAATAGCACTCAATTATTTAATAAATGGTTTTAGAAACGAGGAAGAGCCATTAACTAGCAAATACCTAAAAGAAATAGCCCCATTGGTATTGGCTTTAAAAAAATCTGAGAATAAAAGCATTGTACAAGATGCAGAAAGGCTAGAACAATTATGGTCGTATAAAAAAGAATAAAATCTTCCTCCTAGCATCAACCTTGATATTTACAATCATTTTTTATTGAAATAAACATCTTAAACTATGATAAAAACACTTACCCTATTTTGTTTTGCATTAGTTACTATTACTTGCTTTTCACAAAAAACCAAAATACCCATTACAGGTATTGATGCTATTAAATTAGGCGATTCAATTAGCAGAGTTAATAATTATGGCTTTTCTTTTATAGCGGTAACAAAACATCGTTTAAGCGACTCTATTATTACTAAGTTAAAAGCGGGAGAAACGGAAATTTTTCGATACACAGATAGCGGCAGAACGTTTTGCCCAGAAGTGTCCGTTTTTATCACCAACAATTTCAACATCAATCAAATACAACATTCTAAAACAGCAACCCTCGCACTTACCTACTTCAAAAATGTTTTAATAGAGATTAGGATCATTGATAGCGCCAAACGTATTAGAGACAACTATATTTATGGCTTAAAAAAATACGGTAAGGGCTTTGCAGAAGAATGGGATGGTTACACTAAACATCAAATTGCACGTAGCAATTCAATAAACCCAAATGCTAAAATGCCCCCGCCACCAAACCTGAGTAAAGTACCAATTGATTCTATTGCAAAAGATTTGAGTGAAACACACCGCATAGAATGCATATATTGGGTAAATGGCAATTATTCTTTTTCCTACAACACTTGTTCTTACCCTGCAGACTATTGGGTGGATAAACATGTACACCATCAAGACAACCACGCTGCTGATACTTGTGCAGAAGAAGCAATAATTATCAAAAACGATAAAGCCTACAAAGCCATGACCGCTTGTTCTGATAAGGCTTTAAAGCAATTAAGTAATAAATACACGAATAGCTATCAGTAAAAGCAACTATTAACCTTACAAGAAAAATACATACAATTAGCCCTTTTTATTCAATCATACTGTACAAAACCCTAACCCAAAATGATAAAACAGCTAACCCTTAGCATTACCCTTGCTGTATTTACAAGTTATTTACACGCACAAACACCTATTACCGTAGCAGAAAATACGGTAAAAGTATCTTCAACCCAAGAAGAAGTTTTTTATTACGGCTTTGCCGAAGGCGACCAACTAATATTTGATTTAGAAGTACAAAATGGCAAAGAATTATCCGTACTAGAAATAGTAGGTATGCCGTCTAAAACTATTTTCATGGATTATAAAACACAGAAAATAGACCATAAAGTATTAAACATTACAGAAACAGGCATTTACAAGTTTCGACTTGTAAATAGTAATTTATTTGCAGGAAGGGTTTGTAAGTTTAAAATAGAACGCATACCTGCTAGCGAAGCCACAAGACGATTTAATACTACCGTGTATAACCGCACTAGATATGATACCACCAAATACTCAGAAACAGTACGTTTCTTTATAAAATCTGATACTACTGTACGTGACATTTTAGATAAGGATGTAGAAGTTCACGCATTGCTTAGTAGTAAACCTAGCAAAGAGGTAGTTAATATTGCGTTACCCACTAGTACTATTGCTTGGGCTTATTATATAGGTGTTGGTGAAGATGGCCGTAAAACGTATAAAGAAGCCACCTATACTTTACGCAGTAATATCAATCGCACTGCAAATAGAGCAGTAGCCAATACGCCCTTGGCCGCTTTAGTTTTAGGTGAAAATAGTTATTTGCAATACCTATCTGGTGGCGACCGAATTAATTACAGCCTCACAGATGCACCAAACGCTACTTTGTTTTTGCAGGGTATGCCATTTCAATACTTCAAAAAAGCTAAGCTAGCTAATGATTTTGTAAGAGTACCACTAGCACAAACCAATTTAGCCTTCTGCTTTAGCAACGACAATTTGTTACCCACATTTGTAAATGTAAAAGTGGTAGCGCTAGTAGTAGATGGTGTTTACGAAACCAAGCTGGTACCTAGAATTAACGTTACACCACGTCAAGAAATGTATTTAAACAACTAATTTTCATATCATTTAAACACACAACACCATGCTAAAACCCCTTGCACTATTGTGTTTCTTGATAGCCACTTTTACATGCTATGCACAGCAAACACCAACACCTATTATAGGTATAGACGCTTTAAAACTAGGCGACTCTATTAATCGTATCAATGCTTATGGCTTTCCTTTTAAAGCAGTAACTAAATATCGTTTAAGCGATTCTGTAAACGTTGGCAATGCGTTTAACCCAAAACAATTATTACTTGCTAATAAAACCCATGCCGCCGAAACAAGAACAGAAGACATTTATGCAGATAGTGGCAAAACATTTTGCCCAGATGTAGCTGTATTTATTACCAATAGCTTTACCATTAAGCAAATACCACATTCTAAAACAGCAACGCTTGCACTTACCTACTATAAAAATGTACTGATAGAAATAAGAATGATTGATAGTGCCCAATACATAAAAGATAGCTATAGCTATGGTGTAAGCCGCTTTGGCAAAGGCTTTGGCAAAACATTTAACGCTGCAAAAAGCTACCTAGAAAACCGTGAAAATGCCACGCACCCAAGTTGGAAAACCAAAGAACCAAAAGTAAACTTGAGTAAAACTGCCATTGCTGCAATTTGTAAGCAGCTTAGCGACGATAACTTTCTAGAAAGTATTTATTGGGTAAATGGCAACAACTCTTTTTCTTATAATTACTGTTCTGAGCCTTTAAGATTTTGGGCAAATAAATTTCTACCAACCCAAGGTTGGGGCTGTGTTGAAGGTGTAATCATTATTAAAAACGATAAAGCTTACAAAGCCATGATAGCCTGTTCGGATGAGACTTTAAAGCAATTAGCTAGTAAATAAATTTGTAATGATACCTATAAGATTTTTGAAACCTTATAGGTCTGGTAACAACAGATCGCAATTTTCAGTTGTATATGCGATTATTAAAGTCTTGGTTTTATGTATGATTCTTAATCATTTTAATAATTTTATTTTTAAATATTACATCAGAGGTATTTGCAAAAGCTAGGCAGACAGAATAACAAAAAGCATTTGTATGTCTCGTCAAGAAATAGTTTGACTGTAAGTGTGCCATACCACTAATAGCTGCGCCTACTAGTAGTAAACGTAAAATTACCTTACGCATATAGAATTGGTTATTGTTGTAGGTAAAAATGATTGTACAACGTAGTATTTACTTACAGATGATAGCAAAATTTTTTAACAATTAGCTATTTAAACCTTATAAATGGTAACGCATCATACAAGCAATTACAATTTTGTAACTATTAAAAGCAACAATTATGAAAAAGATAATTCTTAGAGCAAGTATTGTAGCGAGCAGTTTTCTAATAAGTAGTTGTGGTAGTACACAACGTATTCATGCAAGTGTTCGTCCCATAGCACCTGTGGTGGTAAGGCCAGTAGCACCAAGACCTACAGCTATTTGGATAGCCCCAGAATGGGTGTGGCGCGGCGGTAGATATGTGTATGTAAATGGTTACTGGGCCGAACCGAGAGTTGGTTATAGATATATACCTGGTTACTGGCGCAGAACAAGACGTGGCGATGTATGGGTAGCTGGTGTTTGGGTAAGATAGTTGCTAGTTATTGGTAGTAATATTCTAGAATACCTATTACAATATTGCTAAGCAGTGCTATAAAGCATATATATAGTAGCAGATTGCACACCATTTTATGCGACTGATACTTTGCGGCAACTGCACTTTTATAACTACTAAAGAAGTATTTGGGCACGAGTAGTACTGCCAACAATTGTAGCGATTGGTGTTGCTTTTTATCAAGCCAATAATGCAATACCACTTTTATTATCAATGATATGATAAAAAGCCAACCTGAGATGGTGTGTAAAATGTGTAACATAATGGTACAAAAAACAAATGCCTCACAATTAATTGTGAGGCATTTATAATAAGATTGCGTTGATGCTTTCTAACAAAAAAATTATTTTTTTGTAGCAGAATCCATAGCAGCTTTTGCAGTATCCATAGCAGCTTTTGCAGTATCCATAGCAGCAGCAGCTTTCATAGAATCAGCAGCTTTAATAGAATCAGCTAATTTAGTTGAATCAGCAGCAGCATCTTTAGAAGCACCACTACCACAAGCAGCAAATACAACTGCTACAGCGAACATTGCGAATAATTTTTTCATTGTAATTTTGGTTTAAAATTTGTTGCAAATATAGGGTGTACTTTGAAACTACCAAATTTTAACGTAACTTTTTATTTTTTTCTGAAGAATATTCTTACTGGCACACCTTTAAAGTTGAAATTACTACGTAGTTGATTTTCTAAATAGTTTCTATAAGGTGATTTAATATCGTCAGGATAATTGGTAAAAAATGCAAATGAAGGTACGTGTGTAGGTATTTGCGTTACAAATTTAATTTTCACCGCATGGCCACGTACAACAGGTGCATGATACGATTCGATAGCTTTTAACATAATCTCGTTTAACTGAGAAGTAGGTATACGACGTTTTTTACTATCATACACTTCTAAGCCTATTTCAATAGCTTTTAAAATACGCAACTTCTCTTTTGCCGAAATAAATAGAATAGGCACATCGGTAAACGGTGCTATTTTTTGTTTCAACTTGGCTTCGTAGTCACGTGCAGTATTGGTTTCTTTGGCCATTAAATCCCATTTATTTACCAATACCACAATACCTTTACCCTTGCGGGCTGCTAAGCTAAATATGTTTACATCCTGCGCTGTAATACCATTTACGGCATCAATTACTAGCAAACAAACATCTGCCTCATCTACCGCACGAATAGCACGTATAACTGAATAGAACTCTAAATCCTCTTTTTCTTTGGTCTTTTTACGTAAGCCAGCCGTATCTATTAGTATAAATTCCTTCTGAAACAAGTTGTAATGCGTATGAATGGTATCACGTGTAGTACCTGCAATATCACTTACAATAGTACGTTCAGCACCTACTAACGCATTTAATAATGATGATTTACCCACATTAGGTTGGCCAATAATGGCAAATTTTGGCAATTCTTCCTGTGCCAAAATACCATCAATATCAGCTTGTGTGATAGGCGCAACAACTGCATCTAGCAACTCACCCGTACCAGCACCACTAATACTACTTACTGTATAAATAATTTCAAAACCAAGGCTATAAAACTCAGTTGCATCTAATTCACGCTGACCATTATCTACTTTATTTACTACTAAATACACTGGTTTGGTGCTTCTGCGTAGCATATCTGCCATTGCATCGTCAAGATCTGTAATGCCTGTAGCAACATCTACCATAAAAATGATGGCATTCGCTTCTTCAACAGCAATTTTTACTTGCTTACGAATTTCTACCTCAAAAATATCATCGCTCTGAGGCACAAAACCACCTGTATCAATCAAGTTAAAAGGCTTGCCATTCCATTCGGCAATACCATATTGTCTGTCTCTCGTAACGCCACTAATATCATCTACTATGGCTTTACGTTGTTCTAAAAATCTATTAAACAACGTACTTTTACCTACGTTTGGTCTTCCTACAATTGCTACTGTATAACTCATAACTCTATGTTAGATTTTATTATGTACCAAGTATGATGCATTTTTTTACGCATCTCACTTCATAAATCGTACATTTTAATGATAACCATATTCTTTTAACCGCATGTCATTGTCTCGCCACTTAGGCTTTACTTTTACAAACAGTTCTAAAAATACTTTTTGTTGTATAAATGTTTCTATATCTACTCTTGCTAATGTACCAATTTCACGAATCATTTTGCCACGTTCGCCAATAATGATACTTTTTTGCGTATCTCTATTCACCACAATATCTGCCTGAATTTTGGTTAACGCATCTTTCTCTTTGTATTCATTAATTAATACAGCAGTGTGGTAGGGAATTTCATCACCAAAAAGTTGGTAAATTTTCTCTCTGATGATTTCACTTACAAAAAAACGTGTAGGCAAATCGCTTAAATCTTCCTCACTATAAAAAGGAAAACCTTCAGGCATAAAAGCCAAAATAACGTCTAGCAGTTTTTGTAAATGGTGCTTTTCAAGTGCTGAAATTTTAATGAGTTGCTTGCAATAAGCTTTGCTTGTAAAAAAAGCCTCAGCTTCTGCTATTTTACCATTTTTTGCAACATCTATTTTATTTAAAATAACAATACTTGGTACTTTTAATTTAAGTGCAGAGAAAATTGCATCGCATTCTGTAAAATCATCATTAGCATCTACTATTAATAAGGCAACATCTGCATCTTCAAGGGCACTTTTTACTGCGCCCATCATTTTATCGTGTAGTTTATAACGCGCTTCAATAATACCTGGTGTATCAGAAAAAATAATTTGGTATTCGTCTGGCTTGTTTAAGAAAGCTTTAATACGATGCCTTGTTGTTTGCACCTTCGGTGAAACAATTGCCATTTTCTCGCCCATTAAGGCATTCAGCAAAGTGCTTTTGCCTGCATTGGGTTTACCGAATATGTTTACAAAGCCTGCTTTCATGTTATGCTAATTGATTGGAACGCTGATAACGCTGATTTTGGCGGATTACCACAGATAAAAGTAAAAGAAAAAACTAGCGTTTGCTTTTAAAATATATGTGCAGGAAAAAATCCGCTTCAATTTGTTAAAATCCGTGTCATCCGTGTTCCTATTCTCTCTATTTCTTACCAATAAAAAAAGCCTCAAACGAGGCTTCTGTTATCTGTTGCGAGAAGAGGGTTCGAACCTCTGACCTTCGGGTTATGAGCCCGACGAGCTACCGCTGCTCTATCTCGCGGTTTATTTGGATTGCAAAAGTAGGGGTTCTAAATTCATCAGCCAAACTTATTTTAAAATAATTGCAAAATATTTTCCAAAACACACTACCAACATACTGTTTACAAATTACAAAGCCACCACTTATTGCAATGGCTATATTTACAAACTAAATTTTTTGATATGCTGAATGTTGGTGTTTTTGGTGTTGGTCACCTAGGAAAGTATCACCTGAACAATTGGAAGGAAATTAAAGGCGTGAAACTAGTTGGTTTTTTTGATCCTAATAATGATATTGCCAAGCAAGTGGCTGATGAATATGGCCTTAAACGCTTTTTAGACGAAGACAAATTATTTGATGCCTGCGATATTATAGATGTGGTAGTGCCTACCGATAGGCATTTTGAAGTATGTATGAGAGCATTACGTAAAGGCAAGCACGTTTTTGTAGAAAAACCATTGGCCAATACCATGGAAGAAGCAAAAGCATTGGTAGATGTGGTGCGTGAGGCCAATGTAAAAATGCAAGTGGGCCATGTGGAGCGTTTTAATCCAGCTTATTTAGCCATCAAAAACACGCCAATCAACCCAATGTTTATTGAGGTGCATCGTTTGGCACAGTTTAACCCACGTGGTACGGAAGTAAGTGTGATTCTTGACTTGATGATTCACGACATCGATATTGTACTAAGTATGGTGAAAAGTGGCGTAAAAAACATACAAGCTAGCGGTGTGGCGGTAATGACTGAAACGCCTGACATTGCCAACGTACGTATTGAATTTAACAATGGCTGTGTGGCTAATCTTACAAGCAGCCGCATCAGCATGAAGAAGATGCGTAAGATGCGTTTGTTTCAAAAAGATGCCTATATAGGTATTGACTTTTTAGAAAAGAAAACAGAAATTATTAAGCTAAAACAGCCTAACGACACGAATGTGTTCTCGTTTGACCTAGACACGCCTAGCGGCAAAAAAACAATTGCTGTTGCTAACCCTGAGGTGCAACAAGCTAGTGCTATAAAACTAGAATTAGAAAGTTTTGTAGATGCTATTGTAAACAATAAACCTACTACTGTAAGCGAAATTGATGGCCTATTAGCTATGGAAGTAGCACACCAAATTTTGGAGAAAATTAATGCTAATCAACGTTTAATAAAACAATAATGCATTGCGTGCGATACTTTTTAGTTGTAACTATTCTTATTTGTAACGTATTGCTTGCTGCTGCGCAAAAAAATAACTATTGGCAGCAGCAAGTTAATTATAACATCGAGGTACAATTAAACGATAAACAACATAGTCTTGATGCATTTGAACAACTAGAATACATCAATAATTCACCCGATACACTGCGTTTTATTTGGTTTCATTTATGGCCAAATGCTTACAAAAACGATAAAACTGCCTTTAGTGAACAAATGTTACGCTTAGGTAGGACTGAGTTTTATTTTGCTGCTGACAGTAACAAAGGTTATATCAATCAGCTAGCATTTAAAGTAGCTGGTACAGCCGCCAAAGTAGAAGCGCATCCATTATATATTGACATTGTAAAAGTGCTATTGGCAGAACCACTATTACCAGGTAAATCCATTAACATAACAACACCTTTTCACGTACAGTTGCCTTATAATTTTTCCCGTGGTGGTCATGTTGGGCAAAGCTATCAAGTAGCGCAGTGGTATCCTAAACCAGCAGTGTACGATGCAAAAGGCTGGCACGAAATGCCTTACTTAGACCAAGGTGAATTTTATAGTGAATTTGGTAATTATGATGTAAAAATTACAGTACCAGAAAACTATGTTGTTGCTGCATCTGGTGCATTGCAGAATGAAGAAGAATTAAGAAAATTGAAGCAGCTTGCAAGCCAGCCAATTACCAAGCAAGCCAACTATATTTTCTTTGAAAAAGCCATTAAAAAGAAAACGACAAAGCCAGTAAAACAATTGGAATATCTAGCACCTGCAAGTTCTAAAGACATAAAAATATTACAGTACCAATTTAGTAATGCACACGACTTTGCATGGTTCGCTAGCAAGCAATTTGTAGTACAAAGAGATACGGTTATTTTAAAAACCAAAGTGGTTGATGTATACAGTTTTTACACACCATGGAACGTTAATAAATGGCAGAAAAGTATTGGCTATGCCAAAGCAGGTTTGCGCTTTTATAGCAATGAAATTGGAGATTATCCTTACAGCATAGCCAATATAGTAAGCGGTGCAGATAATACCGTAAGTGGCGGTATGGAATATCCAACCATTACATTGATTACTACGCAGGCAGGTGGGCAGGAATTAGATGCGACCATTGCACATGAACTAGGTCACAATTGGTTTTATGGTGCATTGGCTAGTAATGAAAGAGATCATGCTTGGATGGATGAAGGCATGAATACCTTTTACGAAAACAAATACATCGCCCAACAATATCCACCTAAAAAGAACAGCAATAATTTAGACCTTGAGATTGAAGATGTGTTGCTAGAAGGTTATAAAAACATTCGTAAAGAGCAACCAATAGACCAACCAAGTGACAGTTTTACAAGTGTAAACTATGGCTTGTATGTGTACATAAAAGCTAGCAAATGGATGCAGCAACTAGAACAGCAACTAGATACTACTGCTTTTAAAAATGCTATGCAAAACTATTATCAGCAATGGCAGTTTAAACATCCCTACCCTGCTGATTTTAAACAAGTGATAGAAGCAAATAGCTCACAAAAAATTGATAGCTTATACCAACAATTATTTACAGCAAATACAGCTTCACAAGCTTTTGCCAACACTAAAAAAACAATTAGCTTTAAAATATTACCACCTTTAAAACCCAACTATCTCTCGCAGCAAATTTCTATAGCACCAACCATTGGTATTAATCAGTACGACAAACTAATGGTAGGTGCATACATACATAACTACCAAGTGCCATTACAAAAGTTTAATTTTTTAGTAATGCCTATGTATGCTACTGGCAGCAAGGCTTTTAATGTATTTGGCAGAGCATCATACAATGTATTTAAGCAACATAGTTGGCTTGAATTTTCCTCAAGTATTGCTAAGTATACGATGGATGATTTTCAACCAGAGAATCAACAAGCAAAAATTTTTCAAGGGGTCACTAGAATAGTGCCTTCAGTTAAATACACACTGTATAATAAAGATATTCGCTCAACCGAAAAACTAAGTTCTCAATTACGTACATTTTTATTAAGTGAAGATGCTTTGCGTTTTCAAACAATAAGCACACCTGGCGGCAATATTGATGTTGCGAACACAAAGGCAGAGCAATCTTACATTAACCAATTAAAAATTAATTGGAGTAATGAAAGGGCTTTGTATCCATTTAATGCCAACCTTACAATAGACCAAGGCAGTAACTTTTTAAGGGCAGGTTTTACGGGCAATTATTTCTTTAATTATGTGCATAATAAAGGCGGTATCAATGCACGCTTTTTTGCTGGCAAATTCTTTTATCTACAAAGCAAAACCTTTATCACGGCTTACCAAACAGACCGCTACCATTTAAATCTAAGTGGCCCTAAAGGCAATGAAGATTATACTTATAGTGATTATTTTATTGGCAGAAACGAATTTGAAGGCTTTGCTAGTCAGCAAATAATGCAGCGTGATGGGTTCTTTAAAGTGCGCACAGATTTATTGAGTAGCAAAGTAGGCAAAACAGATAATTGGTTAATGGCAGTAAATTTTGATGGTAATATACCTGACAAAATTAACCCACTACAAATACTACCTTTTAAAATTCCACTGAAGTTTTTTGTAGACATTGGTACTTATGCAGAAGCTTGGCAAGACAATGCTAGTGGTAATCGCTTTTTATACGATGCAGGTCTACAAGTACCGCTACTAAAGGATGTTGTAAATGTTTACTTCCCTATTTTAAGTAGTAAAGTATTTAGAGATTACAACAAATCGGTGCTAGGCGAAGGCAGTTTTTTAAAGACCGTTTCTTTCAGCATTGATATACAAAAACTAAGTTTACACAAGTTGAGTAAATACATACCACTGTAACTATGGTGCAAGAAATAACCATATTGCCAAAACATGTTATTGATACAAAAAAATGGGACGCCTGCGTAAGTGCTTCTGCACACCAAAATATATTTATGTATACCTGGGCCTTGAATGCCCTCTGCGATAATTGGGATGGCTTAATTATAAACGACTACGAAGCGGTATTACCAATACCTTGGCGAAAAAAAGGTTTTATAAAATATATATATCATGTACCCTTTATGGCTAAAATTTCTATTATGGCCAAATCAGATATAGAAATAAATATGCAGTTAATTACAAGCTACTTACACAAATATTACTGGCACATTAATGTAGATTCTGATAATTTGATAATACCAGGTTGGACAGTGAAAAAGCGTTGTAATTATTACATACCATTAACTGATGATTACTGCACAATACAACTAAAATACACGCAAAATTGTAAAAAAAATATTAATAAAGCTGTAAACAGAGGTTGTAAAATAAATACAGATGGAACAATTGCAACAACAATAGCACTTTACGATGCTGCCTTTGGTATCTTGCAGCAGCAACACACGCTACGCAGGTATCAAAAAGCAACAGATTTTGCTACACTAGCTTTACATAAAAATATGGCTAAAGTATGGCAGGTATGCGAAACAAATAGCAACACCATTCTTTCAAGTGCCATTATTTTACAAGATAAAAATAGATTATACTACTGGCTAGCTGCACCAACTACTTTAGGACGTGAAAAAAGAGCAACCTATTTTTTAATCAATCATTTAATAAAAACACACTGCAACAGCGGGTTTATTTTTGATTTTGAAGGTTCAGATATACCAAATGTGGCGCTTTTTTATCAGCAGTTTGGTCCGCAAGAAGATTATTATTATCAATTACAACACTCAATTTTTCGTTTTTTCCGCTAAAATTTTCTCAGCAATTAGTAAATCGATCGGTCTTGTTATTTTAAGATTGGTATAATCACCATCAATTAAAAAAACTTTCTCGCCAAAAGCCTCTAGCACTGTTGCTTCATCCGTAAACGCATCTTGGTAAGGCTGCTGAAAAGCAGGCAACAACAAATTGCTGGTAAATGTTTGTGGTGTTTGTATGATGCGCACATTGGCTCTATCTGCCACCACAGAGTCCTCATCATTTGCAATGCGAATACTATCAGTAGCAGCAACAGCAGGTATAGCACTACCTTTTATCAAAGCTTGCTGATAACATGCTTGTATTAATTGTGGCGTAGCTAAGCAACGTACACCATCATGCACAAAAACAATGGCATCATTTGGTACAAAAGCCAATCCATTTTTTACAGACTGAAAACGAGAATCACCGCCTGCGGTTACATTAATGGCCACTTTAGGAAACATGGCAGCTATGTTATTGCCAAAATCTAGATGTGCTTGTGGCAACACAAGTATGATTTTTATATCTGCAAAAGCATTAGCAAAAGCTTGTATAGTATGCCAAAGTAAAGGCTTGTTTTGTAACAATAAAAACTGCTTAGGTGTTGCAGAACCCATACGCAAACCACTACCACCTGCTACTATAACGGCAAATTTTTCCATGTAAATATTTGAAGCCGCAAGCTATAAAAAGCCAGCGACATGGGCATTGAAAAAAGGTTTGAACTTTTTGACAAGTAGAGGGTTATATTTGCAGCCCAACAAAAAGATTTCGTAGCTCAGTTGGTAGAGCAGCTGACTCTTAATCAGCGGGTCCAGGGTTCGAGCCCCTGCGGAATCACAGGAATTGCACTTAAAGCGTTGATAATCAATTGATTACAACGCTTTTTTGTTTTCGGGGTGAACATAGGGTAAACAATTTAAAATACCTTTGTAAAAGCATATAATCCTTTTCATGATTGCGTTGCAGCGAAATTTAAGCCTTGATATTTTTGCAAGCTGGCTGCAATAGTATTCTTTCATTGGTTTTGCAAAGCCCTCCTTTATTAGAAGTTCATTTAAACAACTACCATCGGGTAGAATGACATACCCAATTGGCGTTTATAGTAGTCAAGATTCAAGCCTATACGGATATAGCTTTACATTTTGGAGTAAAAACAACCTATATGGAAAAGCACAATATCGAACAACTCAGTTTTTGCAGATGATTTAAAGGAAATTTATCTTAATAATGATATATCAAAATGACTCACCGAAATCCTTAGCTATTTGGACAGGATTACAAATCCCGACCAGCAGAACGCAATGACCAATGCAATGCCCCAAAAGCTACCCATGCAAACTTGCCATAAAAGCTTCTTTGGTTTTGTCGCTTTCTATAAGGCCATCTTTAAGGCGCACTACACGGTGGGCGTAGCTAGCAATATCTTCTTCGTGGGTTACTAGAACCACGGTGTTGCCGGCTTGCTGTAATTTATCGAAAATGCCCATTACTTCTACTGAGGTTTTACTGTCTAGGTTACCGGTAGGTTCGTCGGCCAATAAGATTGAGGGGTTGTTTACCAAAGCTCTTGCAATGGCTACGCGCTGTATTTGACCACCGCTTAGCTCGTTGCTTTTGTGGTGGCTTCTTTCGGCCAAGCCTACTTTACTTAGAGCTTCTAAAGCACGTTCGTGGCGCTCTTTTTTGCTAATGCCTGCATAAATGAGCGGCAAGGCCACGTTTTCGGCTGCGGTAAGGCGTGGCAATAAATTGAACTGCTGAAACACGAAACCAATTTCGTTATTGCGTACTTCTGCTAAGTCATCATCAGGCATTTTACTTACGTCTTTACCATTCAATATGTATCTACCGCCTGTGGGCGAATCTAAACAGCCCAAAATATTCATCAAGGTACTTTTACCACTACCACTTGGCCCCATGAGTGCCACGTATTCGTTCTTAAAAATATCGAGGTTAATACCTTTTAACACTGGTATTGCCTGCGTGCCCATGAAATAGGCTTTCTGAATATTGTCTAAGTGTATGATTGAGCTCATGTGGTTAGGTGTGAATGGTGAGTTTTTTTGGTCATGGGTCATTGGTCATTGGTTACAGATTCATAACTATTGACTACTGACTATTGACAATTGACTATCTCTTTATAACCTTTGGTACTTTAAAATATTGGTTGTCTTTGGCAGGTGAATTTAACAATGCTTCTTCTCTACTTACGCTGCCCTGTACAATGTCTTCACGCAGGGCATTTACGCTGTCGCCCATGTGCATTAAGGGTTCTACACCTGTAGTATCTACTTCTTGCAATTTTTCTACAAAAGCAATCATGTTTTGCAAATCGGCTTTGTAAGCCTCTTTTTCATCATCTGCAAAATGTAATCTTGCCAAATGTGCCAATTTTTCTATCGTAGCATTTGTTACTTCCATAACAACAAAAATATTGGTTTGGTTTGAGATTTGAGATATACGACAGAACTTATTGAAACATTTTTATCTCAGCAGTGTTAGCAAAGTTTTAAAAGAGGGGTAATAACCTTACTTTCGCCCGACGTTTAACAATTGATGAATGAACATGACTAAAATTACAGCTGCCATCACAGCAATTGGTGGATATGTACCTGAGACGAAGTTGACGAATTTTGACCTTGAGAAAATGGTAGCTACCAACGATGAATGGATTAGAACAAGAACTGGCATTTCGGAAAGACGCATTTTAAACACGCCTGGTGCTGCAACTAGCGACCTTGCTGTACCAGCAGTAGAAGAAATTTTACGTAAGAAAAACCTAGACCCAAAAGACATTGATTGTATCATTTGCGCTACAGTTACGCCAGATATGATGTTTCCTTCTACGGCAAATATTATTGGTGATAAAATTGGCGCTAATAATGCTTTTGGCTACGATTTAAGTGCTGCATGTAGTGGCTTCTTATTTGCCCTTACTACAGGCGCTAGCTACATAGAAAGTGGTAGATATAAGAAAGTATTGGTTGTAGGTGCTGATAAAATGAGTGCCATTGTTGATTATACCGACAGAAATACCTGTATTTTATTTGGTGATGGTGCTGGCGCAGTACTACTTGAAGCAAATACAGAAGGCTACGGTGTACAAGATAGCTTATTAAAAAGTGATGGTAGCGGCAGAAACTTACTGTACATGAAAGGTGGTGGATCGCTACACCCTGCTAGTGTAGAAACGGTTTTGGCTAAAGAGCATTTTATTCATCAAGAAGGTACGCAAGTATTTAAGTTTGCTGTAAAAGGTATGGCAGATGTAAGTGCAGAATTGCTTGAAAGAAATGGCCTTACAGGTGATGATATTGCATGGTTAGTACCACACCAAGCTAATTTAAGAATTATTGATGCTACTGCTGATAGATTGGGTTTATCTAAAGACAAAGTAATGATAAACATTAGCCGCTATGGCAATACTACCGCAGCTACCATACCACTTTGCCTGTGGGATTGGCAAGACAAACTTCAAAAAGGTGATAACCTTGTATTAGCGGCCTTTGGTGGTGGCTTTACTTGGGGCGCTACTTTAATTAAATGGGGTTTTTAGATTAGTCTGAACGGGGATTTTGAATGATTTTGGGGATTACGAGGATTATTATTCCTATAATGTCATCCAAAAAATCCATACAATCCTACTAAATCCAGGTTCAGACAATACAATTAACAAATTCCAATTCTTTTTTGCCATTATTTTTACAACCCAAAAAACGTTACATGAAAAATTTTACAATTGGTTTAAACGCGGCTTTGGTTATTGCGGTAGCTGTATTATTTTACTTGCAATTTGCTAATAAAAAAACGGTGGCAGCACCTACTACTGGCGCAACAAATACTGGCTTTAAAATAGCTTATTTTGAAAGCGATTCATTAGAATCTGGTTTCGAATACTACAAAGAAATAAGTAAAGAATTAGCTGCTTCTGAGCAACAAAAAAGAGGCGAGTTATTGGCACAAAGAAATGCCTACATAGAAAAAGTAAAAGAATACCAAGCAAAAGGCCAAAGCATGACACAAATGGAAGCAGCTAAAGCCAACCAAGATGTAGAAGAACGCCAAAAAGCAATTCAAGCAAACGAACAACAAAAGAGTCAAGAAATTCAAGATGAGCGTTTTAAAAAATTACTAGACGTTAAAAAGAAAATTGAAGACTATTTAAAAGAATACAACAAGAATAAAACTTACGCTTTTATCTTATCTAGTTCTAGTGAATTGATGTACTATAAAGACAGTACCTACGATATTACCAAAGACTTAATTAAAGGCTTGAACGAAAAATACCCTAAGAAAAAATAGTTCATCCACAGCAAATTATTATCTTTCAATCCCATCCAAACTAACAGGATGGGATTTTTAATTAGAAGCTTATGAGTAATACCAACTTTAAACCAACTTTGGGTTTAGTAGATGCCACGATGATTGTAGCTGGCAGCATGATTGGATCGGGGATTTTTATTGTAAGTGCAGATATAACACGTAATGTAGGCAGTGCAGGCTGGTTAATTGCAGTGTGGCTTATTACAGGGTTTATGACCTTAATTGCAGCCCTTAGCTATGGCGAATTAAGTGCGATGTTTCCTAAAGCGGGTGGCCAATATGTGTATTTAAAAGAAGCTTACAATCCTTTGGTGGGCTTTCTATATGGTTGGAGCTTTTTCTCAGTAATTCAAACCGGTACTATTGCTGCGGTAGGCGTGGCTTTCTCTAAGTTTTTGGCTTATTTAGTACCAGAATTGGGCAATAATTATTTCTTATTCGATTTGGGCATTATCAAAATTTACTCTGGTCAGTTGGTGGCCATATTCATCATTATTTTACTCACTTATATTAACTCTCGTGGGGTAAAAGAAGGTAAGTTTATACAAACCTTATTTACGTCTGCTAAACTATTGGCTTTGCTAGGCTTAATTGTATTTGGTTTTATCTTGGTAAAGCATAGTTACTGGGCAGAAAACTGGCAAACTGGTTTGGTATCTACACAAGCTGCTGCTACCAAGGCTTCTGAGGCATTAAGTATTACCAATGTATCTTGGATGGGTATTTCTGGCAGTGCTTTATTAGGCGCTATTGCAGCAAGTATGGTAGGCAGTATTTTTAGTAGCGATGCTTGGAACAACGTCACGTTTATTGCTGGCGAAATGAAGAATCCACAACGCAATATTGGTTTAAGTTTATTCCTTGGTACGCTTATCGTAACCACCATTTACATCTCTGTCAACTTGATGTACCTGAATGTTTTACCACTAAACGAAATTGCTTTTGCCAAAGATGATCGTGTGGCTGTAACTGCTGCCAATGCTATCTTTCCTTCGTTTGGTACTACCTTAATTGCCTTGCTAATTATGGTATCTACTTTTGGCTGTAACAATGGTTTAATACTGGCTGGTGCAAGGGTATATTATACCATGGCAAATGATGGTTTGTTCTTTAAAAAAGCAAGCACTTTAAACAAAAATGCCGTACCTGAATGGGCTTTGTGGGCGCAATGTGTGGTAGCCTCAATACTATGTTTAAGTGGTAAGTATGGCGACTTGCTAGATATGATTTCGTTTGTGGTGGTGTTGTTTTACATTCTTACCATTTTGGGTATCTTTATTTTGCGTAAAAAACTACCAAATGCTGAGCGACCTTATAAGGCATTTGGCTACCCTATTTTACCAGCCTTATATATGTTAATGGGGGCTGCATTTTGTACTTTATTAATGATTTACAAACCGCAATACACTTGGCCGGGCTTAATCATTGTGTTAATAGGTATTCCTTTGTATTACATTGCGGTCGCAAATAAAAAGCAAGCAGCTTAGTTATGAATTTTGAGCAGTTATTCGAGGCTTTTAAGGGTAAAAAAGTAGCCGTTATAGGCGATGTAATGCTAGATACGTATTGGTGGGGTCATGTAGAGCGTATTTCACCCGAAGCACCTGTGCCTGTGGTAGCGGTAGACACCAAAGAATACCGCATTGGCGGTGCTGGTAATGTGGCTTTAAACACGGTGGCTTTGGGTGCGCAAACTTTTATCATTTCTGTAATTGGTGCTGATAAGGATGGCGAAACCTTAACCAAACTCTACCAAGAACAACACATTAATACCCAATATTTATTAGCCGCTAGCGATAGAATTACCACCAATAAAATACGCATCATAAGCCGTAACCAACAAATGATGCGCCTTGATGAAGAGTTAATTACCGATATTTCTACTGACTTGCAAGCCCAAGTACTGCAACAGGTACAACTGTGCATTGCCAATGATAAACCCGATGTGGTAATATTTGAAGACTATAACAAAGGCGTACTGACCGAAGGTTTAATAGGCCAATTAATTGCCTTATGCCAGGCAAATGGCATTGTAACCACGGTAGACCCTAAGCGTAAGAACTTTTTTGCCTACAAAGGGGTAGATATGTTTAAGCCCAACTTAAAAGAAGTAAAAGAAGGCCTAAATATTAGCCTAGAAGCGGTAAATACAGCCACTTTAAACGAGGTACACACACAGTTGCAGGCGCAATTGCAACACAACATATCTTTTATCACTTTATCGGAAAAAGGTGTGTTTTATAAAGATGCTACCGAAGCCAATATTATCCCTACGCACATACGCAATATAGCAGATGTAAGCGGCGCAGGCGATACCGTAATTGCAGTTGCCTCGCTTGTGTACGCTACTACCAAAAACATGAATCTTGCAGCCGAAATGGCAAATATTGCTGGCGGCTTGGTATGCGAAGAAGTGGGTACTGCTGCCATTAATAAACAGAAGTTGTTGAAAGAATGTGAGATATTGTTGGGGTAAAACTTCTTGTACAGATTGCCAACCATTTTAAAGCTTAAATGGTAATACGAACTACCAAAAACTAACCTATATACCAAACTGAAACTGCCCACACATGAATTGCACACATTGTAACCACAACGTAACAGAAAACTATTGCGCTAACTGTGGCCAAGCAGTAACCTTAAAGCGCATTGACAAGCATTATATCTCGCATGAACTGTTGCATTTATTTCATTTTGAAAAAGGCTTTTTCTATACTATTAAAGAATTGTTTAGAAGACCTGGAGATAGCATTAAAGCATACATAGAAACCGATAGAAGCAAGCATATGAAGCCTATTGCGTTTCTCATTCTTACCTCATTGTTGTTCACGTGGGTATCTCACTATTTTCATGTAGAGGAACTATACAATAGTAAAGAAAAGATGAAGTTTGGTAAATCGCATGTAGGCGATATTCTGCAATGGATACAAAGCCATTATGGCTATTCTAGCATTTTGGAGGGCTTTTTTATAGCATTGTTAGTAAAATTATTGTTTAAAAAATATCCCTACAATTTCTATGAAATCATGATACTGCTATGTTTTATTAGTGGGCAAGGCATGGTTTTGTTTACGCTGCAAACTTTTTTTGTAGGCGTAATGAATGAAAAAGTATTTCAAGCTTTTATACTAATAGTTGGCTTTGCATACCCAACTTTTGTAATAGCCCAATTTTATGATAAACGCAAGGTAATGAGCTATGTAAAAGCCTTTTTTGCCTACATATTGGGTTATTTACTATTTACCTTTAGCTATGTAGTGGTAGGGCTAATTGCAGATCTTGTAACAATGCTTGCAAATAAGCATCATTAATATTCTGGACTTACAATTTGATTAGAGACCAAACATTTCAAAACCTTGAAAGCACCTTCCAAATAGAACTACGAAAAGCAGTGTATGCAGACCAAGCAACTATATGGGTTATTTTGCAGCAAGCCATTGCACAGCGCAAGCAAGATGGTAGCGAGCAATGGCAACATGGCTATCCTAATGCGCAAACCGTAACCGATGATATTATCAATGGTTATGGGTATGTGCTTGTTCAAGATGCTGAAATAATAGCTTATGCGGCCATCATTTTTGGTGTAGAACCTGCTTATAATGTGATTGATGGCAAATGGCTAACCAATGGTGATTATGCAGCTATTCATAGAGTGGCTACAGCTAATGCGGTAAAAGGAAAAGGTATTGCCACACAGCTTTTCACCATGATAGAAACCCTATGCGTTGCCAAAAAAGTGTACAGCATAAAAGTAGATACCAATTTTGACAATTTACCAATGCTGAAAATTTTAAACAAATTGCACTACACCTACTGTGGCGAGATATTTTTTGGTGGCGCACCAAGAAAAGCATTTGAAAAAGTACTTACGCAGTAGTTAATCATTGCTTTTGGTGATGATAGTTTTTAAACCGATTAACAATAAAGAACTAGTTAAAGGTATGGTTGAGAGAGTACAAAAATCCCCCAACCTTTCTAAAGGTTGGGGGATTCTAAAATTAATCACTCACTAAATCTTCACTTTCATTACCAACTTTTTAACGGGTTGGTCATTAACTGCAATCATTGGTGCGTGTACATCTTCTGGGAAGAAAATAGCAAATTGGCTATCAGTTAAATTGAAATACATATCTGGCGCATCATTGTAAAATACCACGTCTTTCTCAGGATTGTATTCACCTTTTTGAGATGTACAAGTGCTACGAGGTTTCCAACCAATGGTTTCGTGGCCACGAATACATAATTGAATATCGATGTTGTTGCTGTGACACTCGAACTTAGCAATGGATTCTGCGGCTGTCATGCCTGCTTTTTCAGCTACAATGGCTTTTAAACCATCGGCTACATCAAATTTACCAATTTCAAGTTCGGCTAGGTTTTGAGATTTGATGTACTCAAATGCTGTTGCAAATAATGGGTGAATGCTGGTGTATTTATCAGCATTGGCAAGTGTATCTACTATCATAAAAACTTTTTTGCCCCTAGCCCCTAAAGGGGAATAAGGATGTGATTAAAAATATTGGTTTTACTATTAAAATTCTTTGGCTAAAGCCGCTGACCTTTTCTGTTTTAACCCAAGGCTTAAGCCTTGGGTTAATGCTAAAATATTGACTGGCTTTAGCCAAAGTAATTGGTACAAATTGTGGCGAAAGTTGATTATTAAACTAACCGTTGCAGTGTGCGATAAAAGAACTAAGCGCTCCAGTGTGCGCAACGATGTTTAATGGATAATCTAAAGCTGGCTACCAAAGAAAAAAATCCGCCCAAGCTAAGGCTTGAGGGATTTTTTAGTTATTGTCAGTTGATAATTATCTCTGAACACGGCCGCTACCATCACCTTTTACTAGCTCTTTCACTTCGTTTAAAGTTGCATGGTTAAGGTCACCAGGAATAGTGTGTTTTAATGCAGAAGCAGCAACACCAAATTCAGCAGCGTCAGCCATTGGCATACCTGTAACTAAACCGTAAATTAAACCACTTGCAAAACTATCGCCACTACCTACGCGGTCTACAATACGAACTTTGTACTCTTTAGTGTGGTAGAAATCTGTACCATCGTACACTAAAGCGCTCCAACCATTATCAGAAGCACTGTAGCTTTCACGTAAAGATGAAGCGATGAATTTGAAACCGAATTTCGCTTTCATTTGTGCAAAGATGTCTTTGAAACCATGTAGGTTTAATTCACCTTTAGTAACATCGGTATTAGCAGCTTTAAAGCCTAAGCATAAATCAGCATCTTCTTCGTTACCAATACATACATCAACAAACTCGCAAAGCTCTGTCATTACAACTCTTGCTTTTTCTTTAGTCCATAATTTTTTACGGAAGTTTAAATCGATTGAAGTAGTGATACCTTTTGCTTTTGCAGCTTTTAAAGCAGCTAAAGTTAAAGCAGCAGCTTTATCGCTTAATGCTGGTGTGATACCAGTAGTGTGAAACCACTCAGCACCATCAAATATTTTATCCCAATCAAATTCGCTCGCATCAACATCAGCAATTGAAGCGCCTGCACGGTCGTACACAACCTGAGAAGCACGCATAGAAGCACCAGTTTCTAGGAAATAGATACCTAAACGGTCGCCACCACGAGCTACAAATTGCGTATCTACACCATAACGACGTAGGTGATTGATAGCAGCCTGGCCAATAGGATTATTAGGTACTTTAGAAACGAAAGTTCCATTTAAACCATAGTTACATAACGCAGCAGATACGTTTGCTTCGCCACCACCATAAGTGATATCGAAAGTATCAGCTTGTACAAAACGTTTGAAATCTGGCGTAGATAAACGCAACATAATTTCACCAAGGGTTACAACTTTTTTAGACATAATCGTTAGTTGATTTTTTGAGTGGTAAGATGATTGATTAGTTATTGTTTTATTGACGATTATTTCGCAAATCGATTTTCAAAATTATTGTGCAAAAACGCATATTAGCAACAAAATCTACGTATTCGTTTGCATAGAAAAGTCTTTTAAAATTGTAAAAACTGAGCTTCTTTTGTTAAGCAATTAGCTTAAAAAAAGGGCTATAATACACACATTCAAACGTTAATTTTTCCATTATCAAACACAATCCATATGAGCAAAAAAGTAGAAATTTTACAAGCCATTAAAGACCAAGGTATTTTACCATTATTCTTCAATAAGGATACAGAAGTAAGCTTAGAAGTATTAAGAGCCTTGTACCGTGCAGGCGTAAAAACTGTAGAATATACTAACAGAGGTGAAGCTGCTTTGGCTAACTTTAAAGAAATGCGCAAAGTAGTAGACGCTGAAATGCCGGGCTTTTACTTAGGTATTGGTACTATTAAAAATGGTGCACAAGCACAAACATTTATTGAAGCTGGTGCAGATTATATTATTTCTCCGGGCTTAATTCCTGAAGTAGCCGCAGTAGCAGATAAAGCTGATATTTTGTGGGTACCTGGCGCAATGACACCATCAGAAATTATTGCAGCAGAAAATCTAGGTACAAAATTTGTAAAATTATTCCCAGGTAATATGTTGGGCCCTGATTTTATGAGTTCGATTAAAGAATTGTTTCCTGCCATGATATTTATGCCTACAGGTGGTGTAGATACCACTAAAGAAAACATTAGCGCTTGGTTTAAATCGGGCGTAAGTGCGGTAGGTATGGGTAGCAAATTATTAAGCAAAGCATTGTTAGAAGCAAAAGACTATGCTACTATCGAATCTGCTACTAAAGAAGTACTAGCTACTGTAAAAGCAGTAAGAGGCTAATTTCTAAATACTATTTTCATAAAAACGACCAATGCGATTTACTTGCATTGGGCTTTTTTATGGCGCAGTAAACACTAAAGTTTGTTGTCAAAATGCATTTATCAATATGTATTTCACATTATATACCTAATATTTTTCAATAATTAAAGTATTAAAAATCAATTTTATTGATGTTAAAACGAGGCAATTGTACAAATACTACTATAAAAAACACTCTCTATACAATTAAAAATGGATGCTGATAAAAAACATTAAACAAAGTAGTTAAAGCACTTAACAAAAGGGTACTTTTAAAGAAAAAGTAAACAATGCCTAATATATATTGTGGTTTTAAAAGTCCTATATCTAGTTACTTTCATCCGCTCAATATCCTACTAATAGCATCTTCAAGAAAAAAATACTTTCATAAAACTGTAATATTACTTTTTTTAAGTAGTATTTACTTACATCTACAAGCCCAAAACAGCCCCAACATTGTAAAAAATTCGCCCTTACTAAATAACCTGCGCACACTACGTAGAAATGTTAGCGATACAGCCTTGGCTTATGCCAATTATGTAATAGAAATAGCCAAAACCAACTCAGATAAGCATTTAGAATGTGAGGCTTATTTAGAATTGGGCAGAATATATTTTGCAAAAGATGATCAGATAAAGGCATTAGAGAGTAGTAAATATGCAGAAAGTGTTAGCAGCCCTAACGATAACTGCTACTATATGAGCCCTCAATTAATTGGCTTTATTTTAAACAGACAGGGTAAGGCAGATGAGGCTTTAAAATATTTATTTACTGCGTTAAAAAGGGCTGATAGTGCCAATTATGCAAATATGATTATAGGCGCCAACTTTTCTATTGCAGATGCGTATAGAGAAAATAAAAACAGTGCTAGGGCACTTGGCTACGCCTTAAATGGGTTAAAAAAAGCCGAAATACTAAAAGATACAGCGCAAATCATTTATGCATACAGCACTCTAAGTAATATTTTATCTAATAGAGATTATTTTAATAAAGCTAGAGTAGATAGTGCGGTACAATATCATGAGAAAATAATGAACCCACCATTTAGTAGTAAAGGCTTTTCGCCTTATGACAGTACTAAAAATTTTTCTAACATGGGTAGGCTATATCGTATGCAAAAGCGATTTGATCTGGCTCAAAAAAATTTAGATATTGCTTTAGACGTTGCAAATCGTAGAAATTTTAAAAGCTATCAACAATCCATATTAAACGAAATAGCCACAATAGAATTAGATAAGGGCAACAACGAAAAAGCGTTGTTACTCACGCAAAAGGCGCTCAATGTATTACCAGCCAGCCGAACAAGCCTTAACCGCATTAAAGAATTGGCCGAACGCACACAAGAAGCAGATGCTGCAACGGGTAATTATGAAGGGGCATTTGCCAATTTAATAAATGCCGACAAAATAAAAGACAGCCTTTTTAGCCTTAAAAACCAAGCAGCTATTGCCGAAATTGAGAAACGTTATGAACGTGATACAAAAGTGCTAAAAGCTACCAACTTGGCCATAAAAAAAGAGAACGAAAGAAATATCATCGTTTTTGTTGCACTATTTGTAATTGCTGTATCTACCATGTTTTTTATATGGCGCATATATAGGCGTAAAAAGCAAAATGAGTTTCTCACCACACTTATTCACGAGGTAAACCACCGCACAAAAAACAATTTACAAATGCTCAATAGCCTTATCACCAGCATTTACCACAATGTTGTAGATATAGACACAAAAGCAGAAATAAAAAAACTGCGTAGCTATATTAAATCATTTGGCTTGGTGTACGATACGCTCAGTAGCACCGCATCTTTTGATAATGTTGATATTGCAGCTTATACAAAAGATATTGGCAATGCAGTGATTAATAATACCATAGATGGCAACTTAGAATTTAAGTATTCAGCCGATTCAGAAATTTTGGTAGCAACAGATAAAGCCATTTTAATTGGTTTAATCGTTAACGAATTGGTTACCAATTCTCTAAAACATGCATTTGCTACCACTAGCCATAAGCAGATTGCAATCAGCATTAATAAAACAGCTAATAGCTTTGTAAATATTACCTACCAAGATAATGGTGTAGGGCAAATAACCACCTCTGCTACTACTACATCGTTTGGTATGGGTATGATACAGCAATTGGTAACACAATTAAAAGGTAACATGGCCATTGATACAGATGATGCCAAAAAAATCACTATTTCAGTACCTATCAACTAATTAACATGGCTACTAACACCAATATTACCATTGTAGAAGACGATTTTATAATAGGCAACTTTATTAAAACAGCGTTGATAGCCTCTGGCTATCAGGTTGTAGATATCTGTAGTAGTTACGATAGTTTTATAGCGTCAATTAATGCAGTAATGCCAGATATTGTATTGGTAGATATTCGTATTGATGGAGAGAAAAGCGGTATTAATGTAGCCGAATACTTACGAAACAATGCAAGCATTCCCTTTGTATTTATATCGTCACTAAGCGATAGAGCTACTATTGATGCAGCAAAAAAAACACTACCGAGTGCCTACTTAATAAAACCGTTTGAGGAAGAAGATTTATACGCTGCCATAGAAGTAGCTCTCATGAATTTCGCCCAACGCAAAAACAATAATACTCAGCCTGCTGAAGGCAATATTATACTTGATAAGGCCATTTTTATCAAACAAAAACACGCATTTATAAAAGTAATGAAGGCCGATATTTTGTATATAGAATCGAAAGGTAACTATGTACAAATTTTTACCCTTACAGACGATTATTTAATACGCCAACCCTTAAACGAAATACACCAAATATTGCCTACCTATTTCTATAGGGTACACCGTTCATTTATGGTAAACCTCAATTGCATTCAACAAATACGTTACGAAGAAATCCTATTAACCAACAATATTTCCATTCCACTTAGCCGAAGTATTTATGCCGATTTAATAGAAAGTGTACAAGTATTAAAAACCTAAAGCCAACTTACACTATTGCCATCAAAAAATTAGCTACCAATACATCGATAAAGTAAAAATCCATTTACATCTCTTGTATGTAAATGGATTTTTTGTATCAACCATCTTCTATCTCCTATCACCTATTCCCCATATACCACTTCTACTATATCGCTAGGTTGCCCTATTTCTTTATCGTCTATTACACCGTAGGCTTGGTATTCCCAATGTTCTGGTTGGTTAGGTGCAGCTAGCACAATATTATCTACATAAGGGCTTTTGGTAGCTCTCGCTAAAAATAGCCAGCTAGCACTACCTTTTTTGCGGTGGTATAGGTTAATGCCCTGTACGCCTTGCTTCTCAAAACTTACACGCACCTGCTTGGCTACAATGTTTACACTAAGTACCGTTTTGTAACCATCTGCATCAAAAGTGGCAGCTACACCTTTTACTTTCAATTCCTGAATCTGCTCATCGGTAAGTTTCCCATCTTTTTTGTGCCCATCAATACTTTTACGCAAGCTGCTAATATTCTCTTTTTTCACGTTGGTTTTAGCAGTATTAGCAGCTAGTAATTCACTTTCTTTTGCAGCAGATACATTAATAGCGTCAATAATACCTTGGCAAAGCGCTTGCTCGGCAGCTATTTCGGCAGCAGTAAGCCCAATACTTGCGCCAATAGTGGCAATTTTTGTTTTGTAGTTGGTAAGCCATATTACCAACCCCGGTTCGTTTGAAGGAATAAAGTCCATAATTATAAATTTTTTGTTTATCTAATTTAAAAATACAAAGCATACGGTTTATACTGTATAAGTAAAAAGCAGGTTATTTTTTTGTTAATAAAAGAAAACGTAATACGCACCCTATATTACCTGATAAAAAACAGATACTGTGTAGGTAAATGACAGATTTGTATGGCTACAACCAAGGTTTACCCCAACCAAACCTAGGATTGGCTACCTCACGATTGACATGTCTATTTGCAACCCAACTTTATACCACCCAAACCTCGGTTGCAATGGTTACAACCGAGGATTAGGCCACACAAACCAAGGTTTGGCTGACTACAACCAAGGTTTAGCCGAGCTACGACTGGCTGTGTTGGTTACAACTTAGGGTGTGGTAGGTATGGTATCGGTTATACTGTTTAAACCCGTATTACCGATGCGTAAAAACCAGTCTTTCAGCTCCCTATTTTCTAATTTATCGTTACTCACCCCACTTTGGCTGCAATTCGTCACATTTTATTGGCGGCTGCTTACAGGCATGTTAATATGCAGCGTGTATTAGTACAATGCACTAAAGCAACTGCTAATAACCTAAATACTTATACCATTTAAAACAAGCAACCATGAAACAATTATTACTCCTTTTTTTAAGCCTATCTATTTGGGGTACCACAATGCAAGCACAAAGCTGGAAAAGTATAGGCGGTATTAATGAATTCGGTCAAGCAAGTTATGGCAGTGCTTATTATAATTCTACAGTTAGGGATGCTAGCGGCAATGTGTATGTAGCGTATGGTGATGGTGGCAACAGTAATAAATTAACCGTACAAAAATGGAATGGTAGTAGCTGGACGACAGTGGGTACTGTTGGTATTTCGGCTGGTTCAGCTGGTTATAATTCTATGGTAATAGATGGTAGTGGCAATTTGTATGTAGCGTATAATGATGGTGGCAACGGCACTAAATTAACAGTGCAAAAATGGAATGGTAGCGCATGGGCGGTAGTAGGCAGTGCAGGTATTTCGGCAGGGACAGTCGCTTATAATTCTATGGTAATAGATGGTAGTGGCAATTTGTATGTAGCGTATCAGGATGCTGGCAACAGCGATAAATTAACCGTGCAAAAATGGAATGGTAGTGCATGGGCGGTAGTAGGCAGTGCAGGTATTTCGGCAGGTACAGCCGCTTATCAATCTATGGTTATAGATGGTAGTGGCAATTTGTATGTAGCGTATCAGGATGCAGGCAACAGCAGTAAATTAACCGTGCAAAAATGGAATGGTAGTGCATGGGCGGTAGTAGGCAGTGCAGGTATTTCGGCAGGTACAGCCGCTTATCAATCTATGGTTATAGATGGTAGTGGCAATTTGTATGTAGCGTATCAGGATGCAGGCAACAGCAGTAAATTAACCGTGCAAAAATGGAATGGTAGTGCATGGGCGGTAGTAGGCAGTGCAGGTATTTCGGCAGGTAAAGTTACTTATAATTCTATGGTGATAGATGGTAGTGGCAATTTATATGTAGCGTATCAGGATGGTGGCAACAGCAATAAATTAACCGTACAAAAATGGAATAGTAGTGCATGGGCGGTAGTAGGCAGTGCAGGTATTTCGGCAGGTACAGCCTTTTATAATTCTATGGTGATAGATGGTAGTGGCAATTTGTATGTAGCGTATAATGATAGTGGCAACAGTAATAAGCTAACCGTACAAAAATGGAATGGTAGTGCATGGGCGGTAGTAGGCAGTGCAGGTATTTCGGCTGTTATAGCTGCTTATAATTCTATGGTAAGGGATGCTAGCGGTAATTTGTATGTGGCGTATCAGGATGCTCTCAACAGCAGTAAATTAACCGTGCAAAAATGGAATGGTAGCATTTGGGCAGTAGTAGGCAGTGCAGGTATTTCGGCAGGTACAGCCGCTTATAATTCTATGGTAATAGATGGTAGTGGCAATTTGTATGTCGCTTATCAGGATGGTGGCAACAGCAATAAATTAACCGTGCAAAAATGGAATGGTAGCGCATGGGCGGTAGTAGGCAGTGCAGGTATTTCAGCAGGTACAGCTACTTATAATTCTATGGTAATAGATGGTAGTGGCAATTTGTATGTAGCGTATGGTGATGGTGGCAACAGCAGTAAATTAACCGTGCAAAAGTGGAATGGCAGTGGATGGTCTATAGTGGGTACTGCTGGTGTTTCAGCCGGCTCAGCCACAGATAAATCTATGGTAATTGATGGTAGTGGCAATTTGTATGTAGCGTACCGGGATGGTGGCAACAGCCTTAAATTAACCGTACAAAAATGGAATGGTAGTGCATGGGCGGTAGTAGGCAGTGCAGGTATTTCGGCAAATTCAGCCTTTTATAATTCTATGGTGATAGATGGTAGTGGTAATTTGTTTGTAGCGTATCAGGATAATGGCAACAGTGGCAAATTAACTGTTCAAAAATGGGATGGTAGCGCATGGTCGCTAGTAGGCAGTGCAGGTATTTCGGCTGGTTCAGCTGCTTATAATTCTATGGTAATAGATGGTAGTGGTAATTTGTATGTAGCGTATCAGGATGCTGGTAATAGTAGTAAACTTACTGTTCAAAAATGGAATGGCAGTACTTGGGCAGTAGTAGGCAGTGCAGGTATTTCGGCAGGTTCAGCTTCATACGAATCTATGGTAATAGATGGTAGTGGCAATTTGTATGTGGCATATGCTTCCTCGCAATTATTTGCACAAGTGTATAATAAAAGCAATTTTTATAGTATTAGCAATGGCGTAGAGGCTAGTATCTTAGGCAATTGGAATAGCAGTATTACGGGTATGGGAAGCCCTGCGACTGCTTTTAACACAGGCGATAATTTTGTAGTGCAAAGCGGACATAGTGTAACCAATTCTGGTAGCATTTCTGTTAAAGACTTTACCATTAATTCTAATGGCAACCTTACTGTAACAGGCACATTAAAAATAGCAGGTACTATTGCCAACAATGGTACTTTAACAGCTACATCTGGCACAATAGAGTTAAATGGAAGCACAGCGCAAAGCATACCTGCCAGTACATTTGCTAACAATACGGTCCAAAATTTGACTATTAATAACAGTGCAGGTGTAAGCCTAGGTGGTGCATTAAAGCTTACTGGTGTGCTTACCCCAACGGCTGGCACATTAACTACAGGTGGTAATTTAACGCTTGCAAGCAGTGCTAGCGGTACTGCTAGTGTGGCAGCAGGTAGTGGTACTTATATTTCAGGCAATATAAACGTGCAACGGTACACACAAGCGCAACGCGGCTATAGAACATTAGCCAATATATATACAACAGCACAATCTGTCAGTCAGCTAACAGATAATTTCCAAATTACTGGTTTAACAAGTGGTGCATTGGGTACTTATGGCTTAAGTACAGGTAGCCCATCCGCATTTGTGTATGATGGCACACAGGTAGCTAATAGTAACAGTGTTTTAACGGGTATAATCAACTCAGCAAGTACGGTTTGGGGCGTTGGTAAAGGCTTATATGTATTTGTAAGGGGCAATGGTAGTGAAGGTACAGGTGGCAGCTATACAAGTTCTGGCGGTGCGCCATCACCCGTAACTTTAGATGTTACAAATGGTACTATTAACCAAGGTGATGTAACTGTAACCTTAACGCCCTATGCTTCTGGGAAAGACAATTATACATTGGTAGCCAATCCTTATCCATGCCCTATTAATTTAAGTGGCGTTACAGGTATTAGCAGTTTTGGTACTATTTATTTGTACAATCCCGTTTATAGTGCAGGTGCTACTACCATTTTAAGAGGTGGCTTTGAGTCAACAAGCAGTAACAATATCGTGATACCAAGTATGGGTTGTTTCTATGTACAATCTACTGCAACTACGCCAAGTAGCATTACTTTTCATGAAGGCGATAAGGTAGCAAGCGGTACACTAAGTTATACGGTATTTGGAACTGGTAACCAAGTACAACCAAAATTAGTATTAGAACTAAGCTCAGCAGATGGCTTTATGGATAAAGCAACACTTGTGTTTGATGATGCATCAACGAGTGCTTCTACCGATTTTCATGATGCTGCCAAATTGAACAATAGCTTAGTAGATTTTTATACCTTATCAAGCGATAAGAAAACCTTAGCTATAGACTATAGAAGCAATCAGCTTATTGATAATATTCCACTAGGTATTCAAACTAATAAGGTAAATCAATACACTATTACACTGAGCGAATTGGGTGATATTGCTACTAATCAGCTAGTATTACGTGACAAACTATTGCTTACCGAAACGCCATTAAACAAAGTAGGCGATAGTTATACATTCAGTATTACGTCAGATTCGGCCACTAAAGGTGATAATAGATTTGAGATAGCTACACTGGGTACAACTGTATTACCAACCATTTTATCCAACTTTAGTGCACAATTGCAAGCAACTGATGTAGCTGTAAGTTGGGCAAGTTCAAGCGAGGTAAATACCAGTTATTACAATCTGCAACGCAGTATTGATGGTAGCAACTTTACCAACATTAGTAAAATAAACGCTAAGGGTGCAAGTGGCTATAGCTATACTGACAATATTGCAAGCCTTACTGCAACCAACGTTTACTATCGCTTACAAATAGTAGATAAAGATGGTAGTAGTAACTATAGCAAAATAGTAACCCTACTGTTACCGAATATACAATTTAAGGCACTAACCATTTACCCGAATCCTGTACAAAGCATCATTAGGGCACAAGTAATGGTAAGCCAAGTAAGTAAAGTAGAAATAAGAGTTGTGGATATGCAAGGAAAAATCATTACCCAGCAAAATAAAGAATTACAAGCTGGTGCAAATGCCATTATAATAGATGCGACAAGCATACAAAGCGGCAATTATATTCTAGAAATAATTTGTGCAAATAGTAAACAGCAACAAACATTTACCAAGCAATAAATTGGTTGATGGTATTTGCGGATGCCACAAAGTAATACAACTAATATTCTCACACTACAAAAGCATTATTAATGAAAAAAATAACCATAATACAAATTGTATTAATAACCATAGTAGCCTTATTACCTACCCTATTACTAGCTCAGCCAGCTGGTGGTAGAGACCCAGATAGTAGTGTACCCATAGATGGCGGCTTATCACTTTTGATAGCAGCAGGTGTAGGTTATGGGGCTAAAAAAATGAAAGAAAGAAAAGATACTAATAAAGAAAAAAAGATTGAATAGACATTCAGTAAAAGCCAACTATAGGATGCACTATTGAATTCTTTGGATGATACGAAATATATTTAAGCTAGTATTGAATAAGCTACTTAAAAGCATTAGCTTAAGTAAACGCAGTGATAGTCGTTTACAAACATATTCTTGTAAAAAGACCCAATGCAACTTCAAAATTGCATTGGGCTTTTTCTAATCAAAAATAACGAACGGTAAACGTTAATAAAAAGAGAATAAAACAAGCTCTTATACTTTCTTTTCCACAATCGAAACCACGGCTTAAAATTTGTTTTTGGTGTTTCATTGCAATCCTTACCTTTGCTGTCCCTTATTTTAAGGCTAATTAGCACAATTGTTTATAAACTTTGGCCAATTTCTGTTTATAAATCGTTCATTTTCAAAGCTTAAGCAAGCTATTATCTTTAATGGATAGTGGTTTATTTTTTAGACAAAACCGGTGTACAAAATACTATGTCAACAACAACTTTGAACAACAGGGTAAATTTCGGTAAGACTAAACACCTAGCTGACACACCCGACCTATTAGACATTCAGTTACAATCCTTCAGAGAGTTTTTCCAGTTAGAAACAACGCCAGATAAGCGTAATGTTGAGGGTTTGTTCCGTGTGTTTAAGGACAACTTTCCTATTACTGATACAAGAAACATCTTCGTATTAGAGTTCTTAGATTATTTTATTGATCCACCACGTTACTCAATTGATGAGTGTATGGAGCGTGGATTGACATACGCTGTGCCGTTAAAAGCTAAATTACGTTTAAGCTGTAACGATGAGGAGCATGTGGATTTCCAAACCATTGTACAGGATGTATTCTTAGGTAATATTCCTTACATGACACCACGTGGTACTTTCGTAGTAAATGGTGCTGAGCGTGTGGTTGTATCTCAATTACACCGTTCACCAGGCGTATTCTTTGGTCAATCTACCCACCCAAATGGTACCAAAATTTACTCAGCGAGAGTGATTCCTTTCAAGGGCGCTTGGATGGAGTTTGCAACTGACATTAACAATGTAATGTATGCTTACATTGATCGTAAGAAGAAGTTCCCTGTAACTACTTTATTACGTTCTATTGGCTTTGAAACAGATAAAGATATTCTAGAGCTTTTTGGCATGGCCGATGAGGTAAAAGCTGAAAAAAGCGAATTAGAAAAACATATTGGTAAAAAACTAGCTGCACGTGTATTAAGAACATGGGTGGAAGATTTCGTTGATGAAGATACTGGTGAGGTAGTTTCTATTGAGCGTAACGAAATTGTAATGGAACGTGATAGCGTATTAGACGTGGATAGCGTTGATACTATTATCGAAATGGAAATCAAAAGCATTTTCTTACAAAGAGAAGATGTTGGTGGTGACTATGCCATTATTTACAATACATTAAATAAAGATACCTCTAATAGTGAACTTGAAGCGGTTCAGCACATTTACCGTCAATTGCGTGGTGCTGATGCCCCTGATAATGAAACTGCTCGTGGTATTATTGATAAATTATTCTTCAGTGATAAGCGTTACGATTTAGGTGAAGTTGGTCGTTACAAAATCAATGGTAAACTAGGTTTAGAATATCCTTTAACTAAAAAAGTATTAACTAAGCCAGATATTATTGAAATTGTTAAATACTTGGTTCGCTTAACCAATGCTAAAGCTGAAATTGACGATATTGATCACCTAAGCAACCGTCGTGTACGTACTGTGGGTGAGCAATTGTATGCACAATTTGGTGTTGGTTTAGCTCGAATGGCTCGTACTATTCGTGAACGTATGAATGTTCGTGATAATGAGGTATTTACGCCAGTGGATTTGATTAATGCAAGAACTTTATCTTCAGTAATCAACTCATTCTTTGGTACATCTCAATTATCTCAATTCTTAGATCAAACCAATCCATTGTCAGAAATTACGCACAAACGTCGTATTTCTGCGCTTGGGCCCGGCGGTTTAAGTAGAGAGAGAGCAGGTTTTGAGGTACGTGACGTTCACTATAGCCACTATGGTCGTTTATGTACTATTGAAACACCAGAAGGACCAAACATTGGTTTGATTTCTACACTTTGCGTTCACGCAAAGATTAACGATATGGGCTTTATTGAAACCCCGTACCGTACTGTAGAAAATGGCAAAGTAAACGTAAAAGAATTATTGTATTTAAGTGCAGAGGCTGAGGAAAATGTAAAAGTTGCCCAGTCAAACTCACCTATTGATGATAAAGGTAATTTATTAGAAGAGAAAGTTGTATCTAGAGACACTGGTGATTTTCCAATTTTAGATAGAGCTGAAGTTCAATATATGGACGTTGCGCCAAACCAGATTGTTGGTTTGAGTGCGTCTCTTATTCCTTTCTTAGAGCATGATGATGCTAACCGTGCCTTGATGGGTTCGAACATGCAACGTCAAGCTGTGCCATTAATAAGAATGGAAGTGCCAATTGTAGGTACTGGTTTAGAAGGACGTGCTGCTCGTGATGCTCGTATTCAGGTTCACGCAGAAGGTACAGGTGTTGTAGAATTTGTTGATGCTAATGAAATTCATGTTCGTTACGATAGAAACGATTTAGATCGTTTGGTATCTTTTGAAGATGATTTGATTATTTATAAATTAACCAAATTCATTAAAACCAACCAAGCCACTTGTATCAACTTACGTCCTGCTGTTAAAAAAGGACAAAAAGTGACCAAAGGCGATTTCTTAACCGAAGGTTATGCAACCAAAGATGGTGAATTAGCATTAGGTAGAAACTTGGTAGTTGCGTTCATGCCTTGGAAAGGTTACAACTTCGAGGATGCGATTGTTATCAACGAAAAAGTAGCAAGAGAAGATATGTTTACGTCTGTTCACATTGATGAATATGAACTAGAAGTACGTGATACTAAATTGGGTGAAGAAGAATTAACACCAGATATTCCTAACGTTTCTGAAGAAGCTACAAAAGATTTGGATGAACATGGTATTATCAGAATTGGTGCTACTATTAAAGAAGGTGATATTTTAATCGGTAAAATTACGCCTAAGGGTGAAAGTGACCCTACACCAGAAGAGAAATTACTACGTGCGATTTTTGGTGATAAAGCCGGTGATGCAAAAGATGCATCATTAAAAGCACCAAATGGTACCGAAGGTGTTGTAATTGATAAGAAACTATTCCAACGTGCCAAGAAAGATAAGAACACAAAAGTTAAAGAGAAAGCACAGTTAGAAAAAGTAGAAAAAGCACACCAAGCTGTTGTTGAAGACGTTAAAGAACAATTGTTGAGCAAATTGCAAACATTGTTAAAAGACAAATCTTCACAAGGTGTTACCAACAATTTTGGCGAAAGCTTAATTGGTAAAGGTGCTAAGTTTAATTACAAAAACTTATCGTCTATTGAGTACGCAACTGTTAACCCATTGGGTTGGACAGGTGACGAACAGACTGATAACTACATCAACGTTCTTTTACATAACTACACTATCAAATACAACGAAGAGTTAGGTAGATACAAAAGAGAGAAATTTAATATTTCTATTGGTGATGAATTACCAGCAGGTGTGTTGAAACTAGCTAAAGTATACCTTGCTGTAAAACGTAAGTTGAAAGTGGGTGATAAAATGGCGGGTCGCCACGGAAATAAAGGTATTGTTGCGAAAATTGTTCGTGCTGAAGACATGCCATTTATGGAAGACGGCACACCAGTTGATATTGTATTAAACCCATTGGGCGTACCTTCTCGTATGAACCTTGGTCAGATTTACGAAACCATTCTAGGTTGGACAGGTTTGAAACTAGGTATGAAGTTCGCAACCCCAATTTTTGATGGTGCTAGCACTGGCGAAATTGAAGAATTGTGTAACAAAGCTGGTATTCCTTTAAACGGACATACTTATCTATATGATGGTGAAACGGGTGATCGTTTCCACCAAAAAGCAACTGTAGGTGTTATCTATATGATTAAACTACACCACATGGTTGATGATAAGATGCATGCTCGTTCTATTGGGCCATACAGCTTAATCACGCAACAACCTTTGGGTGGTAAGGCACAGTTTGGTGGTCAACGTTTTGGTGAGATGGAGGTTTGGGCACTAGAAGCATACGGTGCCGCTAACATTTTACAAGAATTGTTAACCTTAAAATCTGATGATATTATTGGCCGTGCAAAAACCTACGAGGCAATTGTTAAGGGCGAAAATATTCCAAGACCAGGTGTTCCTGAATCATTCAATGTATTGGTACATGAATTAAGAGGTTTAGGTTTAGATCTTAAATTCGAATAAGAGATACCAATCTCGTTAAAATATAAAGCCACTCTAAAGTAATATTTAGAGTGGCTTTTTAATAGTACCAAAGCTGCTAAAATATATTTAAGCCGCTTTGTCGTTGGTGTTTCTAATTAAGCCAATACCAGCAAAAAAGAAAATAGCACCAAGAATACCATACATGGCTATTTGCTTAAAATCTGTAGCTGTGGCGCTCCTATTCATAAAGATTATGCCAGCAGCAATTAGCCCAATCATACCTACAACCGATAAAATAATACCCAATATTCGTTTTTCCATACAAGTTTATACCGTATAGGCTAATACCGTACCACAAACAAAGAGATTGGACAGTTAGAGCTTGAATATATCTCTTAGTCGATCGTAATGAACGCTTGCTATGGTAGTTTGCTTGGCTACCTTAACCATTTTAGCAGCCAAAACTGCTACAGGCATTGGTGTTTGAGATGTAAGCAAGCCTAAGCCATTTAGCCAATGTATTAGCTTAACAGACCATTGTTCCATCGTACGGCCATCATTTGCGAAGCGCTCTAAAATACCCGGCTGAAAAATATGCAAACTTGTAAAGTCCAAGTTGATAAACATGGCTTCTAACTCGCCCTTCATTTTGGGATAAAAGAAAGCAGATTTGGCATTAGCACCATAAGCCGATAACAGCACTGCCGTAGGCACACCGTTGGCTAGGGCTGCTTTGGCTATATGGTATTGGTAAGTAACATCTACCTTGTACTGTGCAGCTTTACTACCAGCTTGCTTTAATGTAGTACCCATGGCACTAAACAATACATCGCCTGTAACAAGGTGCTGCCATGTGTCAAGCGCATCAAAATCTACCACAAAGGTTTCAAACTTAGGATGTACCCATGCGGTACTTTTTCTTACAAATATTTTTACAGTGGCTACGCTATTGTCATCTAATAACTGCGTTACTAATTGCTTACCTGTAGCGCCTGTTGCGCCTATTACAATGGCTGTCATGTGGGTGATTATAAAAGTTTGCTGCTGAAAGTAACCATTTATACACTAATAGCAATCTTGCACTTTACCAACAATTGATTACAAAATGGTAATACTAATAAATAGCCAATTAATGCCTATCTTTATTCTTGCCATAAATTTTTATATGGCACATCGTAATAAAAAGAGAGACCTATGATTCCTGCAATGAGGCAGTGGTTTAACACAGCATTTACTATAGATAAATACAATCATTATTTAGCACAGCTAGATACAAAACATTCTGGTGCGATATCGTTTAGAGTGGCCGAAACACAACTATTTATTGATAAAACATTTACCAATAAAATTTTAGAAGCCTGCGAAGCCATTGTAGATGTGATTGTGCAACCTAACTTTTATGCGCTTACCAAAAACTCTGTACCTACAGAAGTTAAAGTACCAAATGGTACTAAGTTTTCGAACTTTATTGCGTTTGACTTTGGTATTTGTGAAAATGAAGCTGGCGAATTAGAGCCCCAACTAATAGAAATGCAGGGCTTCCCTAGCCTATTCGCTTTTCAGGTGTGGCAAGAAGAAGTGGCCACCAAATGTTGGGATATTCCGAGTAATTATTCAACGTATTTGAATGGTTTTGACCAAGTATCGTACATCGCTTTGCTTAAAGATATTATTTTGGGTAACCATGCGGCAGAACATGTGATATTGCTAGAAATATTGCCCCATGAACAAAAAACCAAAATTGACTTTTACTGCACAGAAGATTATGTAGGTATAAAAACTGTGTGCCTGACAGAATTGATACAAGAAGGTAAGCAGTTGTTTTACCTACTAAATGGTTTAAAAACGCCTGTTAAGCGCATTTACAATCGCATTATTTTCGATGACCTCCAACAACAATCGGCAGATATACAAGCTAAGGGAAAACTATTATTGGAAGATTTGGATGTAGAATGGGTGCCTCACCCAAATTGGTTTTATAAAATAAGCAAATACACATTGCCTTTTATTCGCCACCAATATGTGCCAGAAACTAGGTTTTTAGACGAAATAGAAATCTTACCTACCGACCTTGAAAATTATGTGTTAAAGCCTCTGTTTTCATTTGCAGGGCAAGGCGTAGTGATAGACGTAACGCCAGCAGATATTGCAGCTGTAGCAGAACCACATAATTGGATTTTACAGAAAAAAGTAAAATATGCTGATGTTATAGTTACACCAAATGAGCCAGCAAAAGCTGAAATACGTATTTTTTATTTTTGGAAAGATGGCGAACCAAGACCAATTGCCACCAATAACCTGGCAAGATTGAGCAAAGGCAAAATGATAGGCGTGCGTTACAATGCCGATAAAGATTGGGTGGGTGGTACGTTGGCTTATTTTGAGAAATAAAAGTTAGTTAAGGCTTCTATATTCATTAGGCGATACACCAACCTTCTGTTTAAAAAGCCTTGTAAAATGTTGCGGATATTTAAAACCCAAATCATAAGCTATTTCGCTAATGGATTTATCCAAATCAAAGATTTTTTCTTTAGCCACATCAATCACTTTATGCTGGATGTAATCTTGGGCAGATTTGCCTGTTTCTTTCTTAATTAAATCACCAAAATAATTGGGTGACAAATGCAAAGTTTCAGCACAAAAAGCAACTGAAGGTAACCCAATATTTTGTGGTTGATTACTTGAAAAATAGCTATTCAATAGGTCTTCAAATTTCGCTACAATGCCTTTATGAACTGTATCTCTGGTAATAAATTGACGATCATAAAATCGGGTACAATAATTTAAAAACAATTCAATGTTGGATGCAATTAATGTTTTGCTATGTTTATCAATCGCTTGCTCTAGTTCAAGTTGAATTTTTCCAAAACAATCCAACACTAATTGGCGTTCCTTTTCAGATAGGTGCAATGCCTCATTTACGTCATAAGAAAAGAATGAATAATCCTGTATATGCTTACCCAATGGAGTGCCTTTTATTAAATCTGGGTGAAACATTAAAGCCCAACCTTTAGGTTCAAATGTTTTTACTTTAGGTTGCACACCCATTACTTGACCGGGTGCAATAAACACCAATGTACCATCTTGATAGTCATAATAATTTCGGCCGTATTTCAATTCGCCACAGTTCAATTCTTTTAGATAAATAGCATACAACCCAAAGTTGAACATTTGAGCAGGCATGGGTTCTGCCTTCGATAAATCAATTACTGTAACCAATGGATGCGAGGTCTCTACCCCACGCATATTGTTATAAACTGCCACGCTTTCTATTTTCTTTATCGCTTCCATATCTCTACCAATTGTTTATAACACCAAATTTATACTTTCTATTTAGGCTTTTTGTATGCAACAAACTATATCAGTAATTATGGTAAGTAAAGCAGTAATGTATATACCAATAGTCCCAATAATAAGACTGATTTTTGCACTAGACAATAAAATTACAATAATGAAAAAGAGAACATTAGGCAACAATGGTTTAGAAGTATCTGCGCTTGGCTTAGGTTGTATGGGTTTAACCTTTGCTTATGGGCCAACAATAGACAACCAACAAGCGATAACAATAATTAGAGAAGCGTACGAACAAGGCGTTACATTTTTTGATACCGCAGAAGCATACAGCCAAGGCGGTAACGAAATAGTATTGGGCGAAGCTGTAAAATCTTTTAGAAAAGATGTGGTGATTGCTACCAAATTTGGCTTTAAAGATGGAGATGCAACCAAAGGATTAGATAGCCGACCAGAAAGAATTCGTGAAGTGGTGGAAGCCTCATTACAATTTTTAGATACAGATTATATTGATTTGTTGTACCAACATCGTGTAGACCCAAATGTACCAATGGAAGATGTGGCTGGTACAGTAAAAGATTTAATTGCAGAAGGTAAAGTAAAATACTTTGGGCTTTCAGAAGCAGGTGTTGAGTCAATTCGTAAAGCACATGCTGTGCAGCCTGTAACTGCATTACAAAGCGAATATTCAATTTGGTGGAGAGAACCTGAAAAAACAGTTATACCAACATTAGAAGAACTAGGCATTGGCTTTGTACCTTTTAGCCCATTAGGTAGGGGTTTTTTAAGTGGTGCTATCAGCGAGAATACTCAATTCGATAGCAAAGATTTTCGCAATAATTTACCTCGTTTTTCAGAAGATAATAGAAAAGCCAATCAGGCTTTAGTTAATTTACTAAAAGTTATTGCCGCAGGCAAAAATGCAACACCTGCCCAAATAGCATTGGGTTGGTTATTGGCACAAAAACCATGGATTGTTCCAATACCTGGAACTACAAAATCACACCGATTAACAGAAAATATTGGAGGCGCATCTGTTGATTTATCAGTTGAAGATGTGAAAGCAATTGATGAAGCGTTTGCTTCAACCACCATTCAAGGTGATCGTTATCCAACGCACCTACAAAGTAGTGTGGGTAAGTAAAATAAAATCAATGAAAAAAGTACTCTTACCATTTAACAGCTTAGAAGTGTAATAAATAATTTCAAAAAAATCTATACATCATTGTTCAATTAGTTTTGACTTCAAAACAATTTGTCATAATCACACTTGTCATATTTTATTTTATGACAAAAAGATTATGACAAGTTTGTAATCTCGTGTTTGTAATATTTTATTTTATTACAGAAAAATTATTACAAATGAATTTCTTGGAGGCATGCAAATGCAGCCCTTTATTGGCGTGTGCTTATTAGCAATTTGGCAAATCGCAGTTTTGTATTATTTAACAGTTAATCTTATTACCCCATTGGGCATATGTAATTTTAGCACTTTCCAATTATCTATTGTAAATAATTTTCCTTTTAATGCTATTGGCTCTGCTACTGCATAGCCAATAGCATTATTTATTGTTCCGCCGTTTTCATCTACAATAACTGCATATGCATTTTTTCCGTTGGCGTCTTTGTATTTAACCATCGGCATTATGCCGCCTTCAATGCATCTTATAGCGCAAGAACGATGCGGCTTACCAAAGCCAGGATTCATGGCACCAAAATAACATTTAGGGTCTACAATTTCGCCAGTAAGTGTTACATCACCTATGTATTTTGTTGAGCCTGTGGGGATAGTATTCTGGCTACCTATTAGTACCGATATAGGTGGTAGTTGATGGCTGAAAAGCATTGAGTCTTCAGTAGATTTTGGTTGGCAGCAAGTACTGTCATTAGTATTTTTGCCGTGCATATTACCACAAGATATAGAGAGTGCACCATTTGTTAATTGAATTAGTTGGATGCCTTCGCTTTCTATGGTAGTCCCCTCAATTTGCACAAAAGGGTTTTTTCCATTTCTTCTTGTAAATTCTTCAACAATATCATGGGCACCAAATTTCCAAGCATTCACTAAGGGATAAGTTTTGATAATTGGATTGCCATAAATATCTTTTCCAGCAATGGTACGCAACGCAGGGAAGGGATAAACAATTAGTTGGCCTTGGTATTTTGCTACATTATCTGCAAAATAAGATTTGGCTATATGTGTTTGGTTAGAAGAAATTATAACCACACATAATAAGGCTATACAAATAATAATAACGCTTGCTTTTTGTGCAAAAATGCTATAAACTTTATGGGCAACTGGTTGCCACCCAATATAAAATGGGTGTTCTTTTTTTGTAAATGTTAGGTCAGTATATACTGTATCTGGTATAATGGTTGGCGCAATAAAAGTACCTTCTGGTAATGGGTTAGGATCTATCCAAATATTATTTCCTATCATCTTAGTATGGTAAGTAGCAATTTTCTCGGTAAAAGGTGCTGGCGCACAACCATTAGAAGGCTCGTATTGATAACCATGCCAAGGACAAGTAATGCAGCCATCAACTATTTTCCCTTCGCCTAATGGTCCATTTTGGTGCTTGCATACATTGTGTACCGCACTTATTTTATTGCCATATTTAAAAACAGCAATTCTTTCACCATTAGCAAATATCATTTTTGCTTTATTATCATCTATTTCATCAATAGCAGCAACTTTTACCCAACCTTCACTTTCAATTTTAGGCCTATTATCAAATTGGTATTCTTTGTATGCCGCATACACATGTATTACACCAAGCCATAACACACCAATTAAAAGCATTAAAAAATAAATAGGTGCACTTTCTAATTGTATAACGCCTAATAATATGTGCAAAATCAATAAGCCATAAGCCAAATACACAAATAGGTGTAGTGTTTTCCAAATACATGGTGATAAAATTGACAACCAAAAATCGTGACTGGTAAAAGCCATCACCATAAGTATAAGATATGCAACAAAGCCTAATGTTTGAAATGGAAAATAAATAAACGAATTGTAATGGGTATTGCTAGCAAATAGAGATATTAAAGGATGAATATTGCCATTGCTATGAAACTGAAAGATGCTGAACAAAGCATGTACGCTTGCCATTAAAAACATAGTTACCCCCAAATGACGCCGATTGTATAATAATACCAAGAACTTACTATTTAATCTTGACAATGGCCCAATAGATAATATGACATGCAGCATAATAATTGCTAATGTTCCAAAAGAACGAATGAGCATGGTTTCGAAAGTAATGGTAGGAAATAAAAACGAATTGATGGTAAAATAAGCAATTAGATACAATGAAATGGCAGATAGGAAAATAACATCGTACCATTTTTTTTGATTATTCCACAATATTGACTGAAAGCCTGCACTCATAAATAATAATTAGTTAGTTAGTAATTTGTTGCACGTAAACAGTAAGCTATTATTATTAAAATGGATAATGATATTAACAAGAATACCCAAATGGCAAAATGTTTTTGTCGTAGTGGCTTTATCATTTATGTTGTATTATTTTTTTTAACAAATAAGGCCAAAGTATTACAGATGCTGGCAAGAGTAAAAGTTTTAAGCCAATGCCTCCCCCCTTGGTACTATGATGTATTTTTTCCGCACCAACAACAACAAAAAAAACTCCAAAGCAAACGCCAAGAATTATATAGGTATACAAACAATAAATAACTATCATGCTTTTTCTATTTTTAATGTAGATAATTTCTTAAAAAGTATTGCGGCAGTCATCATACCAACGATAGGACAGAACATATAAATCCAAAAAGAGGTATATATACCAGATGGAAATGCAGTTGCAAAGCTACGAGCAGGGTTCATACCAAAGCCGCTAATAGGACCAGCCAATATTACATAAATACATACAAGCATTGCAGCAAATATTTTTGTAAACTTTTTGAATGCACTTTTTGATACATTTAATACCATTGTAATCATAATAAACCCAATAACTACTTCGTAAAGTGCAGCTTTCCATTCAGAAATACCTTTACCAGGTACAGTAACTACATAATTTACAGGCGAATCTGTTAAGGTATGCTTCATTAAAAATGACATGACGTAAACAGCCAATAAACCTCCAATAAATTGAAAAATGACATAAAAAATAAAATTCAATCTGCTAAGATTTCCTAAATAGTATTGCACCAAACTTACTGCTGGGTTAATGTGCGCACCCGAAGGTGCAGTGAACGGCGAATAAAAAATAAATAAGGCCGTTGAACTCATTGCCAAACCCATTACTAAATTCCTACTCATTCCAGTTGGTAAAATGGTATTTAAAAATGCTCCTTGATGCCATAATTGCCCTGCAAAAAAACAGCAAGAACACATAAAGACTGCTAAACCCAAAGCCTCCATTAAATAGAGCTTATAGTTTCTTTTAAAGGTGTCTGTATTGTATGTAATATCTAAATGCCACATATTAGATAGTGTATTTTAAATTATCTTACTTACTATCTAAAATGGATATTTTTTGTAATTATTTTACCGCTTTTTAAATAACATTTGTAAATAAAAGAGCCTTTCCAGTGTGGTTGTAATGCAATGATATTTCCAATTGATGCATCTTTTTTTAAAATTACTTTTCCATAAGCATTAAGCAATTCAAACTTTTCGTAATCAATGTTAATGGTCATCTCAGCTTTTTCAGAATTGTACATCACACATTGTTCTGCTTTTACAACAGGTAAATTCATTTGTTCCTCAAATAAAAATCTAATGGCTTTATCAAATTCCAATGCCCAAAAACTTTCAGAATGTTGCCCCCATTCAAAAAAATCTAAGTTAATTTTATCTTCAAAATAGTTATTATCTATCAGTGTATTGTACATTGCCAAGGTATCTGGTATTACACTTTCGCCTTCTTGACCACCAGCTAACAACACTAATTTCTGCACATTATTAAAAGGTTGGTTGGCAGCAAACTCATATATTTCTTCGCACCACCAAAATGCAGGGCTAAACACACCTACTTTTCCAAACACATTGCCATATTGCAATGCTGCATACATTGAAATCAACCCACCCATTGAGCTACCCATAATACAGGTATTCTGAGCATCTGCTAAGGTTTTAAATTGATGATCAACCATTGGCTTCAGCGTGTTCACTATAAAATCCATATATTTTTTCCCTTCACCGCCACCACGGGTTTTATGTGGCCAAGGTGAATATTCGGCATGTCTAAATTCATTACCATGCTCAATTGCAATGATAATGCATGACCAGCCAGTTTTTTCATAAATATTGTTGAGTGCTTCAGGTACTTCCCACTTACCATAAGGTGAAGGAATGCAATTAAATACATTTTGGGCATCGTGCATATATATGACTGGAAACGAACGATTTTCTTGATAGTTTGGCGGCAAATACAACCAAACATTTCTAGTTCTTTCCAATTGAGGCATATAAAAATCTTTCAACCATAATGTAGCCTGTGGGATTAATGGTTTAGATTCTATAACTGGAACATCCTTCCAATTTTGAATTGTAGCGATATAAACTGCTTGTTCGCTTGCCTTATTCCATTCTCTATTAGCTAAAAAAACTCTATTGTTACTGTCAGTTTCTTCAGTTTGCCAGTTACCTTGTGTGAATTTGAATGCAATAGCTTCTGGTAAGTCATTAAGCTTCAATATATAATAGCCGCTTTCAATTTCTTTTTGAAACTGAAAACGCTCGTCATTAGATTTCCAATTATTAATATTGCTTGCTAAATAAATTTTAGGTTCTAAAGGTGCTTTAGGTACACTTGTGATAATAATAGTTAATGATTGCATAAATTATAATTCATAATGTTCAATTACATGTTTACCTACTCTCAATGAATTTGCGACCAATGTTAATGCGGGATTAAAAGCACCACAACTAGGGAAGAAACTGGCATCACATACATACAGATTATCAATATCGTGTGTTTTGCAATGTGTATCTACCACACTGCTAGCAGCATCTACACCCATTTTTAAAGTACCATTTTGATGGCTTACACCAGTTACATCTAAATCATAGCCATTCCAAAAAACATCTTGATAATCTGCATCTATTGCACCAAGTTTTTCAAAAATTTGCTTTAGCTTTTCTTTCAATTTTTGGTAGGCGACAATATTGGTTGGTTCATAGCTAACTTTAATACTGCCATCTTCTCGTAGGCTAACGCTATTTTTTTCTGAGGGCAAATCTTCGGCAGTCAACCAAAAATCAATGCTCATCGCTTTTAATTCATCGTATGTTTTGCCAGGATATTTTTCACTTCCCAACCACATGATAGTATCTGGATCATTTCTACCCATTAACTGAATTTCGCCTAATGGAAGTTTACTATCATCTGCACCATAGTAAAAATCGGCTATGCCGAAACTTTTTTGAAACTTGCAGTCATTATTCTTTTTAGTAAATGCAACCAAACAACCATTGTGATGTAACATTAAATTTTTACCCACCAATCCGCTGCTATTAGCAAGACCATTTGGGTGTTTGTCATTTTTACTTCTTAAAAAAAGTGCTGCCGAATTAATAGCACCGCAAGCTGTAAAAATTAAATTGGCAGTAAAATATTTGATTTCGCCATCAATTACCACTTCAATTCCTGCTGCTGTTTTGCCATCTTGGCTAGTTACTATTTTTTCTACAAAGGCATTAATTAGCATTGTAACATTGGGATGTTGCAAAGCAATATTTAAGCAACTGGTTTGTCCATCAGCCTTACTATCTGTGGGGTCAGGAAAACCGTCAAAATTTTCCAAAATTACTGGCGAAGCATTTTTATTATCATCCTGCGGCAGCTTCACTGCCATTGGCAAAGGAAAAGGCTGCAACCCAATTTGCTGTAACTTTTCGCTTAAATCTTTAGTTAAAGGTTCGTATGGTAAAGGCTGATATGGATAGCTCGTATGTGTTGGCGGCTCAGTAGGATCAGCACCTCTTTCGCCATGCACACTAAACAATTTCTCAGCCTTATCGTAATATTGCTCTAACGTATCATATCCAAATGGCCACGCAGGTGATGTGCCACCATAATGCTGTACTTCTTTAAAATCAGATTCTCTAAAGCGAAACATGGCAGCACCATAAAATTTAGAATTACCACCTACGTTATAGTGTATAAATGGCTTAAAAGGTTTATCCTCTTTATCATACCACATTACGTTAGGGCGATAGATGCCTTCTGCAACCACTTTTTTAGCATCCCAATTGTCTTTTTCTTTAGGTATAAATCCACCTCTTTCAAGAATTAGGATTTTTTTTCCTGTAGGTGCCAGTTGATACGCCATTGCTGAACCGCCTGAACCCGTGCCAATAATAATGATATCGTAATTATTCATGATTTACATTTAATTCTTTTAATAATTTAATCATCATCCCAACACTCCATGCTTGTTGTATGCAACCCTTACCATCACTAGGGTTTAGTCCATCAAAAATCTCAGAAATAGCTTCAATGCCATTATTGTCATAGAAATGCGCTTCTAATGGAGCTATCCATTGTCTAACCTGCTTTAATGCGGTTACAGAATATTGATATTGTTTTAACCAGCCTAAACAGAATTCAGGTAATAAAAAGCTCCACACAGTACCTTGATGATAGGCATTATCTCTATGCCAACTATCACCTTTATATTCTGCAATAAATTTTTCACCATCAGTACTTAAGCTTCTTAAGCCATAATTGGTTAATAATTTTTCTTTAATAGAATGCAATACCATTACGCCTTCCATCTGATTCAACATCGTAAAAGGTAAGCTGATGGCATATACTTGATTGGGGCGAAAACTTTGGTCTGCGTGTTTATCCGAACTAATAACATCATTTAAAAAGGAGTATTCATTCCAAAAATACTTGTGAAAATTTTTCTCTATCTTCTTAATATGGTCATTTACCAATAAAGAACTGTCTTGTAATGCTTTACTGAAAAAATCAAAAATCTTTAAGGTATTGTACCAAAGCATATTCAATTCTACTGTGTAGCCAATTCTTGGTGTTACCACAAAGTCGCCAACTTTTGCATCCATCCAGGTTATTTGCACGCCTTCCTCGCCTGCATACAACATACCGTCTTCATTTACTTTAATATTGTAACGCGTGCCATTTATATGAGCTTCAATAATTTCTTTTAGTTGCTCAAAATACTGTTGAATAAAATCGAGGTCTTTAAATTTTTGATAATACTCATATAGTACAATAAACATCCACAATGTGGCATCGGCTGTATTGTATTCTGGTGTTTCATCTTTATCGCTAAAGCGATTGGGCAACATGCCTTCGCTAAGATTAGTTAAAAAAGACGTCAGGATTGATTCGGAAATTTCCTTATCACCTATAGCAATGGTTAGCCCACGCATTGCAATCATGGTATCTCTTCCCCAATCGGTAAACCAGTGATAGCCTGCAATAATAGACTTATGATTGGTACTTTTTCTATCAACAATAAATTGGTTACCTGATATAATAAGGTCTTTTAAAAAATTATTTTTTTCATCTACAGCAATATTTTGTAGACGTACTATTTCGCCCGCAATAAGCATTTTAGGATTTTGGTTTAAAATAGTTTCATCTAAAGAAAACACAATTTGTATAGCGTCGCCTACTTTTAGATTACTATTAAAGCTACCTGCTGAAAACATATTTTCTGCAAAGTCAAACCCTCTATTCTGTTCCTGAAAATATTCAACATTGAAATAAATGGCTTTATTTTCTTCAAAAGCTCCATTACTTATTTTACAATAAACTTTTTGAGGCATACCATTGTGTGAAATGGCGATAACATCATTTTTAATTTCAGTGCTGTAAGCATCCAAATTAGTTTCGTTATTAAGAGAATGATAGTCTCTTAATACATAAAATGGGTTCAGTTTTAATTCAAAATCAATGTTTCCACAATTAAAGTATTCTACAATTACTGTATTACTACCCTGTACCATGCAAACCGATTTTTCAATTTGTATACCGTTATCCAACTTATAAAAGAAGGTTGGAATAGGTTGTTTGCTAAAACTATGCTGATGCATATACCCATTTGGGTAAAAAGTACCTGGATATTGATTGGTAGAAATATTGATGACTTCACCATTGGTATTAACAATTGTTTCTTCAATTTTTGAAACTACTACATACCTTTCTACTGGTGGATTCAAAGAGGCTACCAACAAACCATGATAACGCCTTGTATTCATACCACATAATGATGAAGAGCTATAACCGCCAATACCATTCGTTATAACGTATTCTTTGTTTTTAATCTGTACAATGTCTTGATTAAGTTGCATAAGTTAGTTTTGAATTTTATAAATTAAGTACAACTTTACTGACGCTACAAGATGATGAGTCTTACTAAAAGATGATCTTTTATGATTTCTTTATGATTTAGAATTAAACATTTTATTCTGCGTTAACTCTTTCAATTAACTCGGCTACTAGCCCCGTCCAACCAGTCTGATGGGTGGCACCAACACCACGTGCTGTATCGCCATCAAAATATTCGTAGAACAAAATCAAGTCTTTAAAATATTCGCTTTGCTGATAAATAGGATCTAACCCATGTATCGGTCTTTTGCCTTCTGCATCTTTTAAAAAGATAGAAATTAACCTTTTAGAAAGTTGATTGGCAACCTCGTTTAAATTGAAATAATTTTTAGAACCAGTAGGAAAATCGGTAAGTATTCTATCATTATAATAGGAGTGATATATATACAATGAATGTATGAGCATATAATTCATTGGCATCCAAATAGGGCCACGCCAATTACTGTTGCCGCCAAATAAACCCGTATGACTTTCAGCAGGTTCATACGTTAACCCATACACTTCGCCTTGAACATTTACTTGGTAGCCATTCTCATGAATTTTTGATAATGCCCTAATACCACCAACAGATAAAAACTCTTTTTCATCTAACATGGCATTTAACAATCGTTCCATTCTATCTTTTGGCACTAACGAAAGCAAAATATCACTACTTTCTTCAAAATCGTGTAAGACTTTATAGTTTGAATTTTTTTCGTGATAAGCTTTAAACCAAAGTAATCTTTTATAGAAGTCGGGTAATTTTTTTACTATCTCTCTATCAATTTTTAGCACCGCAAAAGTGGTACTTAACCCAACCAATGAACGAACTTTCAATGGAATATAATCGCCATTTGGCATAGCTAAAACATCATAAAAAAATCCTTCTTTTTCATCCCAGCTTCCAGTCCAGCCAGAACCTATTTTATTCAATGATTCTGCAATCAACATAAAATGTTCAAAAAACTTAGTAGCAACATCCTCGTACGCATCGTCTTCTTCGGCAATAAGCAAACTCATTTCTAGCATATTGAGGCAATACATGGCCATCCAACTTGTGCCATCTGCCTGCTCTAACAACGCACCGCCAGGCAAACCAGCACTTCTATCAAACACCCCAATATTATCCAAACCCAAAAAGCCGCCTTCAAAAACATTGTTCCCTTTTGCATCTTTACGGTTTACCCACCAAGTAAAGTTTAGCGTTAACTTTTGAAATACTCTTTTTAAAAATTTAGTATCGCCAATGCCTGTATTTTTCTTATCCGTCTTATATACCTGCAAGCAAGCCCAAGCATGCACAGGTGGGTTTACATCGCCAAATGCCCATTCATAGGCAGGTATTTGCCCATTGGGGTGCATATACCATTCACGTAGAAAAAGTATCAATTGCGATTTGGCAAAATGTGCATCTACCAATGCAAGCGAAATACAATGAAATGCTAAGTCCCATGCGGCATACCAAGGATATTCCCATTTATCGGGCATTGAAATAATATCTTCATTGTTTAAAGTACGCCAAGCACTATTACGGCCATTTTTACGGCTTTCAGGTGGCTTTGGCAGTCCAATATCACCATCTAACCAAGTTGGAATATCAATATTAAAATATTGTTTACTCCACAACATACCAGCAAAAGCTTGACGTTGTACTAAAGCTTCGTCTGCATTTTGGCCTTTGTAAATATTATTGTAAAAAGTATCTGCCTCAGCTTTGCGGTTTTCAAAAATGGCATTAAAATCTTCTCCTAACGGATTGGATAGTTCTGTGTTTGATAGTCGCAATTTTATAACAATATTGCTTTGTGCACCAACATTGTATTGGTACAATGGTGCAGCTTTTGTGCCTTCTGTTTTATTCTCTATAATAGCAAAATCGCTATTAATAATGGCTTTATGAAAAAAGTCTTTTACAAAAGGCGATTGATTTGGCACATTGTATAACCGTTCAGTATTGGTTTCATTTTCTGTGAACAATACTTTTTTAGTAATATCAAAATACAAAAAATAATTACCTAATTCCGGGTGCAAAATTTCTAAAACACCGTTTGGCTGTTGTTTATCTAAGTGCGAAAGCAAGATTTTAGGTTTGGTTTCCATTAATCCAAAACTCCACAAATTTCTACACCACAAAGTTGGTAACACCCATATAGGTGCTTCTGTGTTAGAACGATTCTCAACCGTAATGTTTATTAGAATATCTTCTTCGTTATTTTTAGCATATTCTGTAAACACATCAAAGTACTCGTTATTGTTAAAGATGCCAGTATTCAATAATTCATATTCTAGCTTGTCTTTGCTTCTTTTTTTATTGGTATTTACCAAATCGGCATATGGAAATTTAGATTGTGGGTATTTGTACAAATGCTTCATATACGAGTGCGTGGGTGTATTATCTAAATAATAATACAATTCCTTTACATCTTCGCCATGATTGCCCTCTGGCCCTGCAAGGCCAAACATGCGTTCTTTTAAAATATCATCCTGCCCGTTCCATAATGTAACGGCAAAACATAAACGTTGTTTGCTATCACTAATACCTGCAATACCATCTTCACCCCAGCGATACACACGACTGCGTGCATGGTCATGCGGAAAATAATCCCAAGCACTGCCATTTTCACTATAATCTTCTCTTACTGTTCCCCATTGGCGTTCGCTTAGGTAAGGGCCCCATTTGTACCAGTGGCTATGTGTATTATTGTCGGCTATTCGTTTATTCTCCATTTGTAAAAGCATTTATTTATTTGGCAATTTTTCCGCCATTTAAAGTTCGTATTTTGTATAAACCTGTATGTGCAGTAAGATATAATGTTTTACCATCATCACCCCAAGCCATATTTGCTGGTCTTTCGGGGCCAATAATTTTACCTAAATATTTTCCTTCGGGAGAAATAATCCAAACACCACCAGGTGCAGAAACAAAAATGTTTCCTTTTATATCAATCTTTATCCCATCCAATGCTTCATCATCATCAGTTTGGTTCATATCAAAAAATATTTTCCCATTTTGTAAAGTTCCATCATGCTTTACATCGTAACGCCACAATGTTTTGGTGTGATGGATGTCTGTAATATCCCAATTGCTTACATACAAATATTTTTCATCTGGTGAAAAAGCAATCCCGTTAGGGCCTTTTAAATCAGTAGAAAGCAATTCAGTAATACCGTTTTTAATTCTGTACACACCAGAAAAATTAAGTTCTTTTCTTGTATCGTTAAATGCTTTTGGCAGACCATATGGCGGATCTGTAAAATAAATAGCATCATCAGATTTTATTACCAAATCATTTGGGCTATTCAGTCTTTTACCTTGGTATGAGTTAGCTAATACTATTTGAGGCCCTTTTTTCTCATGACGAATAATGGCGTGGTTGCCATGTTGGCAAACTATTAAACGCCCTTCATTATCTATCGCTAATCCATTACTACCTGGTTGGTGATATTCGCCAATATCTGTACCTGTATAACCTGACTTAGTCATGTACACACCAATATTGCCAAGCTTAGTATCGTATTTGTAAATTATATTTTGATTAGGATCGCTGAATAATAAGTACCCATCAGGATGCCATACCGGCCCTTCGGTAAATTCAAAACCATCCGCCAATTTTTCAATTTTTTCTAAAGGATTGATTACTGTTTTTAAATCACCATCGATAGTGATTATCTGCCCTAAATTTTTCCAATTATCAGGTATTGGCTTTTGGTTGTACACATCTAGTGTTGCACTTCGTATCCACACATAATTATCGGGTATATCAGCAATGGGACCATTGGTTACTAAAACGGCGATATCAAAACTTTCGCCCACTTTAGCATTATCGGTTAGCCATACACGTTGTCTAGCATTCCAACCGCCTATAACGCCATTGTTTCTAGCACCAAATGTTTTATTTAATTTGCCATTTACAAAAACTTCACTGTAATCATCAGCAACAATTTCAAAAATTATTCTTGTGCCTTCGGCAGATATATTGCCAATTTTTTCAGGAATGGTAACTTTTAATTTATACCACACATGACTTTGTAAACCATTGCCACACCTAGTTTCTAAATCATTAGCCGCTACATTTTCCCATTTAGCACTTATAAATTCTGGTGTACCGTATTTTGGGAAAATATTGTTTGTATTTATGGCTTTGCCAGTTGGGTATAGCAGTAGTTTATCATTATCTGATGAACCAGGCGCTTTAAAAGTTGCAGGTACAATAGTAGTAGATAAGCTTTGCCATTGTGCATTTACTAACCCTGTTCCTTCAACAGTTTTAAGATTAATAATAGCATCTGTTTTACCAAAGGACAATTCTCTTAATTCCTGTGCATTTGTTATAAAAAATATTGATAAAAAAGCAATACTTATGATAATCGTTTTTTTCATTTTAATTGCTTTTTTAATCAAATTTTACTGCTATCGCAGCTTTAGCAATTTCGGTATCTTGATCTGCAGATTTAGAACCGCTAACACCAATAGCGCCAATTACTTCACCTTTATAAATAATAGGAACACCACCTTGCAGCATTACAGGCCCAACAGTAGCCAAGGCAAACCTTCCACCATTTAATTTATCTTCAAAATTTTTGGTTTCCATTTTAAAAGCAGCTGCAGTTTTTGCTTTTTCAATAGATACTTCTGAAGCTTTAGGAAAAGTATTGTCCAATCTTTCAAGATATATTACAGTGCCACCTGCATCTACAATTGCAATACTGCCACCAGGTGCATTATTAGCATTAGCATACTTTATAGCTTCTGTAGCAATAGTTTTTGCGGCAGCCAAAGTAAGTTTGTATGTGCTTGTTACCTGTGCTTTCGGTTTACTAATTAAAGCGATACACAGAAAAAAGGCAACAATTATTTTCAACGTTTTCATTTGTTTGATTTTAAGAGGTTAGTTTTTTTCTTCGTAAGATGTTGCAGCAAGACTTGCCTGTGTTTCGTTACCGTGTAAGATGTCGTATTTGGCATCTTTTAAATTAACAGTTGGCCAATTTTTCTCTGCTTTTTTAAGCCTTTTTTTGGGGTTGTTATCCCATAAGCCTTTTGCTTTTGCATTATGATTTACTACAAGATGGCCGTTTGTAAGTTCGTGTGTCCAAACCTGTATTGGGCGTAAGTTGCCTTCTGTAACTGCAACGGCGCAAAAGCCACCGTATAGTGGTGCATATTTAGCTGGGTCTGCATCAAATAGTACTTTATTTTCTGCTGATATAAACCAATATTTTGCCCCTTGAAAAGTGGATTCAAATTTTTTATCGCCTTTTAGGGTTTTATCAGGCATGGTTTGCATAGCTACTACATCGTAGCCACGTAACATACAGCCATTTTCATCAAGATTTAACGTGTATTTACCATCAGAACTTTTGGTGGGTACTTGAGCATTTGCACAAATTATTGTGGCAGAGGCAAGCAAAGCGAAAATTATTTTTTTCATTATTGTGTTTTAATTTTTTAATTATTATTGAGATTGATTGAAATTATTTAATAAAAAGTTATGGTTTTTGTAAAGCCAATAAAGCCTCTAGCCATTATCCTCGAAGCCTGGATATAGCGTCATACCGCCATCTACAAATAAGGATGTACCATTTATATAATCGGCATCATCGCTACAAAGCCAAACAGCCGCTTTACCAATATCTTCTGGTTGCCCAATTCTTTTTTCAGGAATTAATTTTAATAAACTTTCTAAATGTGAAGGAGTATCCCAAGCATCATGGTTAATAGGCGTAGCAATTGCACCAGGACAAATAGAATTAATACGAATTTTTTTTGGTGCAAATTCTTGGGCAATGGTTTTCATCATTAACATCACACCGCCTTTACTTGCAGCATAGTTGGCATGGCCTGCCCAAGGAATCACCTCATGCACACTACTCATACAAATAATTTTACCTGCTGCTCTGCTTTTGGTTTCATCTACACCTCTTCGCAAAAATTCTTTGATGGCTTCACGGGCACAAAGAAATTGTCCTGTTAGATTGATACCTATCACGGTGTTCCATTGGTCAAGTGTCATTTCAGTAAACTTTGCATCTTTTTGTAAGCCTGCATTGTTTATTAAAATATCTACTGTGCCATAGGCAGCAATCGTATCTGTAAACATTTTTATTACCTCGTCTTCTTTACTTACATCACATTGATGTGTTGAAGCTTTACCGCCAGAAGCAATAATAGTTGCAGCAACTTCTTCGGCTGCAGCTTTTGCCCCCTCAAACGGATAATTGATGACAACAGTAGCACCGTTTTTTGCTAGTTCAATAGCACATCCTTTGCCAATGCCGCTTCCTGCACCAGTAATAATGGCCACCTGCCCTTGTAGTTTTAGTTTTGTTTCAGCCATAAATTTAAAGATTGATAGTGTTTGGTAATTATGATTGAAGACTGAAAGGCTTGTAAAATCTTACAGCCGAATTAAAAATTAATGTTCTAGTAACTTAGGTGTATTTCCTTTTTAACAAATGATGCTGCTGCAATTAATTAGTAACCAAAACTGCATGGCCATCAGCATCTCTCACCATAAATGCTTTTGTATAGCCAACATCTTTGCTGTGGAGAGATACAATACCATTTGAGATAAATTTTAATTGTTGGGCCACACATTTTTTATAAACATTCTCAATATCACTAACTGTTATGGTTGTATGCCAATGCCATAAATCGTATACCCGACTTTTTATTGGATATTTTCTACCACCTGGTGGAGCTATGTATTGCAAAAATTCAATTCCAAATCCTTTTGGGGCTTGCATACCAGTAATCCAAAGCCTCGCACCAAATACTTGATTTAAGTGTTCTTGCTCAGTACCATAGTTTTCACTATGCCCGCCAATTGTCATCCCTAGAATGTCTTTGTAAAATTTGTATTGGACATCGGTGTTAGAAATACCAATGGCAGTATGATCAATACCAGCAAAAGTTACAGTAGTATCTGCTTGCCACTTAGGATTGCCTTTACCTTTTGGAAAATTGATCACTTCTAAATTATGACCATCTGGGTCTCTAAAGTAAAATGCACTAATACCTGCTGCAGCTGGCAAATAAACTGGTAATGTTTGCGGTGCGGTAGAAACAAATACTGCCATTTTTTGGTGAATAGCATCAAACGCTTTTTGCATATTAGGCACTACAACTGCAATGTGCTGAAACCACAAGTCATTACTTTTAGAATCCTCAGGAATTAAGGATGAATGGATGTTTTTACCTTTAAAAGATTGTAGTTCCACATATTCTCTACCTATTTGCAGTAATACAGTTTTTACCTCAGTAGTTGCATCGGTAATATTAAACAACTGCCCAAGCACATTATTTTTAAAAACATTGGTTTTTATTTCCTTTGCTCCAAAGGCATCTATATAAAATAACTTAACCTTATCAACATCCGAAACGGTAATGGTAACCTTTTCTACAGATTGAATTTGGGCATTAACTGAAAAAGAAAACAGTAAAAAAGCAAAAATTAGTTTAGGCTGCATCTAGTTTGGTTTTTAGTAAATCACTTTTACTAAAACTCTAGACTTCTACAGCATTAAAACCTTACAGCTTCTCAATAAAATAATTTAGGCCATCAGTTGCTTTATTTGCTTAATAAAAATATTGAAGATGTATATTAACCCAGAAAAATAAGCCGCCAGAATGAACCACATAAAAGATGATTGAAGAATAGCATTGGTGAATAAAAGCCCAACTAAGCAGAGCATTGCAAAAACTAAAGATTTAGCAAATTCGTTTTTAGAGTGTTCGCGTATATCATCGTACTGTTTTTGAAAGCTAGTAATATTTTCTAAATCTTGCTCATATTCTTCAGTATGATTATGATAATCCAATTCTTCAATACAGCTTTTTAATTCTTCAATAGCTGTCATATTGTGCAAGTAAATTTTTCGGATAGATGCATAATGACGTTCTCTTATTTTGCTGTTTAAGGTTTTTGCTTCATCCAATTCTTTATGCAGCGTATAATCTTTTAAAAAATCAAGTTTACTTTCAAATTTTTGTAATTTAAAAGTTGCAAAAGCACCAATTAACCCTGTAAGTGTGGCCACAATAGTAGCTATTGTACTAAATAAAAATGCAAGAATATTGCTATCGGGCATAATGGTGATTTATTAACTGTTTGAAGCAAATTTATTTGTAAAAGTATTTAAGAAAATTTTGTAAGCGCATTTCTAAATAGTCTGCTTGTTGTTTATGAAAAAAATAAAAAGCAAGTTGTCATATCCAACTTGTCATATTTTATTTTATGACAAAACTTTTATGACAAACTTGTAATATTGTGTTTGTCATATTTTTATTTATGACAACTAGAATATGACAAATTAAATTTCAAGTCAACAACGTAATGGAATTTTATGGGGGTAAGTAGTTTTTTGTACGAGAAAATTGGCATTAGCCAACAAGCGTTAGGTGCAATTATTGGTGCTAAACAAAGTACCCTTAGCCGCCACGATAACGATACTAGGGATTTACCATCTGCTGCAAGCATTGCAATAAACGATTTGATTCTTATTACCATTAAATTACCAGATACCGAATTACCTAAGCCAAATGATACTGATAAAGCAGCTATGCTAAAAGAGGCTGAGTGGTGCAAAGCACAGTGTTATTCACTGCAAAAAAAGCTAGATAAAATGCAGTTGCAACAAAAACAAGCAGCCAATATGCTCGCATTTATAGATGCATACAGAAATAAACATACTGAAATAAGTAGTAAAATAGACAATTGGCTTGAAATAATGTTGATGGATGCAGAGAAGAAATTAGCAAAAAATAGTTGGCTAGCCATTAAAAAACTAGAGATTGAAATACAAACGCTATTGCATCAAGCTGAATTATATGAGGCAGCAACTCAAGTTTAAGGACGATTAATTCACTAGACAATAAATTCTACTAACGCTGCGCTATCTGCGAGAAGCTACTAAATCAAATTTCTAGCCTTAATTTCTAAATATTTATTAAGCGTATTTACCGTTAAATTCTTAGGCGCAGTTAAAATACTCATGATGCCATGCTTGTTTAATTCCTTTACAATTTGGCGCTTCTCGTACGCAAATTGTTCTGCAATAGCTTTGGTGTAAACAGCTTCTATATTTTCGGCAGGTCTTGTAATTACACGGTCTAGTTCTGTGTTCTCGAAAAACACGGTTACCAATAAGTGTTGACTAGCAATTTTCCTTAAAAAAGGCAACTGACGCTTCATGCCGCTTAAGCTTTCAAAATTGGTAAACAGCACCACCAAACTACGCTGTGTTACTTTGGTTTTTAGGGTGATGTAGAGCCTTTCAAAGTCTGTTTCTAAATACCTTGTTTTTTGGTTGTACAGCGTTTCTAAAATGGTTTGCATTTGCAGTAAACGCTTATCGGCTTTTACAAATGCGCCTATGCCTTCGGCAAATGTTACCAAGCCAGCTTTATCTTGTTTCATCAATGCTACATTGCTTAATACCAATGATGCATTGATAGAATAATCCAACAAACTCAAGCCTTCAAAAGGCATTTTCATTACACGGCCCTTATCAATGATGCAGTAAATCTGTTGGCTTTTTTCGTCGCTATAAGTATTTACCATTAACTGCCCACTTTTGGCTGTGGCTTTCCAGTTTAGTGTGCGGTAATCATCACCTTGTACGTACTCTTTTATTTGTTCAAATTCCATACTGTGGCCAAAGCGACGAATCTTTTTTACACCAGCTTCACTTAAGCGATTGCTGATAGCCATAATTTGGTACTTACGCAATTCCAAATAAGATGGGTAAACAGGTACTTCAATCGGTTCATCTAACGTAAACCACCGTGTGAAAAAATGAATGGGTGACGCTGCGAACACTCGAATATTACCAAAGCCATAAGCACCACGCTTTACTGGGCGCAATTGGTATGTAATGTGCTTTTGTGAATTGGCATCAACATTCAACTTAAACAACACATCTCTTCTTTGAAACTGGTGTGGAATTTCGTCAATTACTTCAAGGCTAGTGGCAAAGTCATAGCGGTTTTCAATATCAATTCTCACTTCGTTATCGTCACCATTACTAAAGCGCTCAGCCATGGTACGTTTAGCCCAAATGGCGTTCCTTTTACCAAACAACAACAAATAATCCATTACACAAACCACCAAGAAGCCAAGAAAAGCAAGCATTGGAATATCACCTAGCCATGCCACAAAAAAGCGGGTTAGAAATAGTAACATACACAAGAGTATTGCCACATAAAAGCGGGTACTCAAGTATAGTGGTGAGAGATATTTTTTAATCACTGATTGAATGATTGGGATGATTGAATGATGAAAGTATTTCTAATTTGAAAATTGTGATTTGAAATTTCAGCTCCGAGAATTAAAATTTACCGATTGAATTTAATTAATTGGTTTTGAGCTACGCTTACGCCACAACATCTCAAACCATAAATTCCAAATCTCAAATCTACCTAGGTACTTCTACCTTCTTCATCAGTTCTTCAATTACTTGTTTAGGTGTACTGCCTTCCATTTCTTTTTCTGGTGTTAAAATAATGCGATGGCACAATACAGGATACAATACTTTGGTTACATCATCTGGTGTTACAAAATCTCTACCAGCCATTGCTGCTATTGCTTTTGCAGCTTTTAACACAGCTACGCTAGCACGTGGTGATGCACCTAAATACAACGACTTACTAGTACGCGTTTCTTGAATTAATTGGGCGATAAACTGTAATACTTTTTCTTCAATATGCAATTGGCTTACAAGGCCTCTGTAATACTGAATATCAGATGCATTTAACACAGAAAATACTGCATTTGTAAAATGTGTGGTAATACCTTTATTAGCATTTTGTAGAATTAAAATTTCTTCTTCCAATGCTGGATAACCAACTTCTATTTTAAATAAAAATCTGTCTAACTGCGCCTCTGGCAAGCGATACGTACCTTCTTGCTCTACAGGATTTTGCGTAGCCAATACCATAAATGGTTCTTGCAAAAAGTAGGTAATACCATCGTTACTTATTTGGCGTTCTTCCATTACCTCAAATAAAGCTGCTTGCGTTTTGGCAGGCGAACGGTTGATCTCATCTATCAATACAATATTGCTAAAAATAGGACCTTGCTTATAGCTAAAACTACCTGATTGTGGATTGAATACGTTTGTACCCAATACATCGCTTGGCATTAAATCTGGCGTAAACTGAATACGGCTAAAAGGCACATTAATACAACGTGCTACTAGCTTTGCCGCCAATGTTTTGGCCACACCTGGCACACCTTCTATCAATACATGACCTTCAGCTAAAATGGCTGTGAGCAATAGCTCTACCATTGCATCTTGACCTACTAATACTTTGGCAATTTCTGCTTTTACAGCAGCCATTGCTTGCTGTATTGGTGTTGTGTCTATGATATTTTCCATAATAATGATTGCTATATCTGTTACTTAAATGATGGTTGTTTATTCAAAAAAATTATTGCTAACTCGCTTTTGCTTCTTTATAAAAATTATCAATTCTATCGCTTATTTCTAATAGCATTTTATCGCTTACTGCATGTGTTTCCACCACACTTACATAATGAATAAGGCTTTCAATATGCCCTGCCCCTACACCACTTTTCTTTACTAATAATTGCACAAAATCATCGTTAAGTACCAAGGTAGACATTTGAAAGCGCAGCCTTACAAAATCTAGCCAATGTTGTAGTTTTTTGTAAGCAATAGCCTTGTTATCTTTTTGATGAAAATACACACCAGCAATGGTTTTAACAAAGTCAACCGTAGCATTTTGTAATGGCGTGATGATAGGTATGATGCGCTGCTTACGTTTGATGTTGAACAACACATACAACAACATAGCTGCTATTGCAAGGCGTAAAGCCCATCGCAGATATTCATTCTCTAAAAATACACGCAATGGTGTAGCAGCCCCTGCCCTACCAAGCTTGTAATATTCATCCCAAATTACAGTAGTTACCGTTGGTGGCACAAAACTTAAGGCCGTAGCTGTATAGTTTGCGTTACCATCTTTGGCAATAAAATAATTGCTAAACACCAATGGTGTAGCATGCACAAAAAAAGCGCCTTTGCCACAATTTACCTTTATAAAATTGGCTTTGCCTTTATCGTTTGTACCCAATACAACTGTGCTATCTGGTCGTTTAATGCTATCGAAATAATTATTTACAATAGCCTTGCTAGACGTATAATTTTTAAGTGCTCTTACAGATGGACTTACAAAGTTGATGGCACTAGAATCTTTGATATTAAAAGTGTAAAAATCAGTTATTGTAATGCCTAAAGTGTCTCTTAATTTCTTGGTTAATTCATTCGCTGAGACAAACAAATAGTTGCCATCTTCTACAAATTTACAGGCTGCTGCAACATCTAAAGTATCTGTACCAAGTTCAGGCGAAATAGCAAAATAAGCCGTTTGCTCAAATGATTCATCATTCAGTTTAGTGTACAATGGATCTCTACTAATAGAAACAGTAGCATTAGGAAATATGTGCTGCAATTGATGATACACAATGTAAGCACCAAAAGGATTTTTATCTTTTTGGCTAAGTGTAACCGTCCAATCAAGTGGCTTGGGTTTATATATCTGTGCGAGTATGTACAATACCAACAACAACACAGACACTATTAATGAGAATTTATAGCTTTTCACGACTGTATTTGTTGTTGAAATTGAATAAATGATTGTTGTGCATCGGCAAATTGCTCGTTGCTAATATTGGCTTCGCCATACCAAACTCTATCGAAATAATTGGTAAGCTGAATAAAACTATTTTGCTGATGATAGCCTGTTAATTCTTGCACATAAGTAGCATTGGTTTTATTAATGCGCCAATCGATAAGCCCATTATCTGTTAACTGTTTCAGCGTTTGTAAATACAATAAACGCACCGCTAAACGATAATTATTATTAGCAATGGCTTTTTCAATTGCAGCTTTAAAATCTAGCTCATGAATATTCTCTTCATCTACTTGATAAGCTAATGAAGCATCACCATTTTTTCCAAAAAAGCCCGACTTACTCATGCCTGTAAACTTGTACACAAAAAAGCCCAATACGCCTAACGCAATAGCAGGTAGCCACCATTTAAAAAACTGTTTACCACCTTTTGTAGATAATAATTGGTCAATAAATTTCCAAAATTTTCGCCATATTCTATCCCACCAAGTTTCGGTTTGCATAGGCATTTCTTCGTACACAAAAGCTTGGTCTTTTTTATAGCTAGAATCGTTAAAAGGCCTTACCGTTACTGTACTTGAATCTAGTACCAAAGGTTTCTGATTTGCAATAGCAAATTGCCCTAGCGACATAAAAAGAATAAACAAACAAAAATATTTCAGCACTTGGTATTGTTGTAATGAATTAATACTGTTCTTCAATAGCATCCTCTTGCTTACTACCCAAATTATCTATACGTTCTAGCAAGCCGCTACCATCTAGGCGCTCAACAAGATTATAATAATTTAAAGCAACAGATACTGCAAAAATCACATAAAAAATATGGGTAAAGATGTTGAGCGTGCCACTAAAAATACCAGCTACGGCGGCTAAATCTTTTGTAGTAAAATACGAAACAACACCAGTTAATGCACTTACTATAACACCAATAATACCAGCGGAAATACCATAGATAAGATAGCTTATTAGGTAAATACCCAATGACTCCCAATAATTGTCTCTAATCAAATTAAAGCACCTGCTAAAACCATCTGTAAAAGAAGCCTCTTCTACAACATAGATTAGTGTAAATGGTGCAAATACCACAACGAAATAGAAAAAAGGTACAACGCAAAATAAAAAGCTAATACCTGTAATAATTGTATAGATGATGGTATAAAAAAATATTGGCACTACAAAACGCAATGACTCTTTCCAAACCTCTTCAATAGTTGGTGATACTTTTCCTTTTTGAGTATATAATTTAAAGTAAACAGCAATTACTATGTGCATAATCACATAGCTAAGTGTACCTAGAAACAGTATTAGAAAATAATTCAAGTTAAACACATCACTTAAACCTCTTTGCTGATAATCTAGCCCTTTAAAAATGCGCATGAATCCTATCATCGATTCTCGCTGATAAAGACCACCTATAACACTACTTAATACTATAAATATACCACAAATAGCAATGTAGCAGCCAAGCAGTGGCTTAAATTCTTGCTTAATAAATTGAAAAGTATCATTGAGGTTATCACTGAAATTTCTCAGTTTTCTGAGTTCCATTTTTTGGCCATCCATGCGTTAAAGTTTTTTTCGTTTGATGTTTCTAAAGCTGTAGTAGAAGTTGTATTTATTTTCTTGTGTAATTGTATAGGATAAATTACAAAATACCAAATAATGAATGTAAATGATGTACCTAGAATCAATAAACTCGTCCATACAGGCATATTACTGTAACGTGTAACAAAGCCTTCAAAAAAAGCAGCAACAATAAATAATGGCACTAAGCCTATTACTATTTTAAGCCCATCTTTTGCGCCACGTAGTAAACTTTCTGTTCTTGTAAATGTGCCAGGAAATAAAAAACTATTGCCCATAATTAAACCAGCAGCACCAGCAATAATAATGCTCCACAGTTCTAATGTACCATGAATAAATACAACGAGAATAAACTTAGTACCAAGCCCTTTTGCAATAAACATGTATTGAAAAGCCCCCATCATAATACCATTACTAAATAACATCCAAATACTACCAACCGAAAAACAAATACCTAACACGTATGTAATTAAAGATACTTTGATATTGTTACTAGCAATTTGTACAAACATAGAAAATTGGCTACCACCTTTATATACACCAAATGGATCGCCTTTTTCAATATTATCTAGCGTCATATTCACATAGCTATCACCAAGAATAAGCCGTATAAAACTATCATCATATTTAGCACTTAGCGCACCCATTAAACTAAACACCACAAAAAATAAAAAGGCATACAAAAACTGCTTGTGATAGTATTTAAAAAGATACGGTAATTCAAACTGCCAAAACCACCAAACACGGCCTTTTTTCTCTTTTTTATTTTTATAAATTTCTACATGAAACTTTGCCGCTAAACCGTTTAGATAACGTGTGGTATTACTTTTTGGGTAAAAAGTTTTTGCATAGCTCAAATCATCAGTTATTTCTACAAATTGATTTGCCAACTCATCAGCAGAAAGACGTCTTTTTACATCTTCTTCAAATTGCTTCCATTTATCTGCATTTTGTTTTAAAAAAACCGCTTCTCTCATCAAAAAAGTATTAACACCTTAAAAATAATGCTTGGTGATATATAACGGATGAATAAATTGATATTTATTTGTAACAAGTTAATTTTTATGAGCAAAATTTCGATACTTACTCCACAAAACATTGAATTAGAATACGACTTAGCAAGTGTAGGCGATAGAATTGTAGCCACCATTGTAGACAGGCTAATTATAATTGCATATGCAATTATATTACTAGTTGTAGCTACTCAAGGCAATTTTAGCGGCGATATTATGCAACTATACATTTTTGTTGCTAGTTTACCTGCCATGTTGTACTCGTTACTTAGCGAAGTATTTATGAATGGACAAACGCTAGGCAAACGTATAATGAAAATAAAAGTCATTAGCATCAATGGTAATCAACCTTCATTTTCACAATACTTAATGCGCTGGCTTTTTAGAATACTAGATTTATGGATGACTGGCAGCATTTTAGCTGTAGTAATGGTAGCTGTAAATGAAAAGCGCCAAAGACTTGGCGATATCGTTGCTGGTACAACACTTATTAAAACAACACCTGGAACTACAATCAACGATACGTTATACGTACCTGTTGCCGAAACAAATTATAGAGCTACTTACCCTGAAGTTATTAATCTTAAAGACGGTGATATACAGTTAGTAAAAGAAGTAATTTTAAACGTACACAAAAGCGGCAATACAATGTTAGCTTATCAAACCATGCAAAAAATTGAAACAGTTTTAAGCATAAAAAGCCAACATGAGCCGCTTACTTTTTTATATGCTGTACTGAGCGATTATAACCACTTATCAATAATTATAAATTAAGCCTTTTAAAAAATGCAGATAACAGCAAAAGCAGTAATTCAAAAACGGGTTATTGCTTTTTTTTGCGTCATTGTATTTGTTTGAATTTTTTTATGAAAAAATATTTTTCCACAAACACAATATGTAGTACTTTTACTACACAAGTGTTTCATTTATACCAAATTTGATTGCTTTAACCATCCAGTAACCCTAAGAAAACCGTTTTCCAAATACCCTTAAAAGTATTCAACCATGAAACGAGTTTTACTTATCAACACTTTTTTTTGTTTATCGCTATTAATTACGGTAGACACCTCTGCATTTTATATGACTGACCCATCAAAAAAAATTGAGTCAAAAAAATCAGGTCATTACTTTAATGATGTTGCTGAAATAGATGCAGCATCAACAGTGTACTTGCGCCGCAACTATGTTTATACTTACGATGAAGCCATAAGTACAAGAAAAAGACTTGAAAAATTACTAGAATCTGATCCTCAGTCTCTTAGTATTCGTTGGGCTTTAATGCGTTACTATGTTAGTGCTTCAAACTTTGTAGGCGGTTGCGATGCAAAAGCTATAGAACAAGCAAGATGCATTTATGGTACTGACAACTATATTGGCTGCCTTGCTTACGAGTTTGTTTACAACAGACTTAAGAAATTTGACAAAGCAGAGTTTTGGTACAAAAGGTCTTTAGTAGCTGCGCAAATGCGTGACAAAGAAGATTTTGAATGGAAAGATATTGTGTACAATAAAACAGCACAGACTGATGTAAAAGTAGTAGGCGCTTTTAACAACAATACTTCGAATCAATTATACGAAAACAACGATGCTACTTACAGCCGCAGAGTTGCTACTAAGACAAAAGTAGGTAGCTATAAACTTATTGTAGACGATAGAACAACAATTGAAAGACAATAATTAACAATAACAGTATCTTCATCGCACAAATGAAGCATACTTTACAACTAATATTTCTTCTTTTTACAAGCAGCATTATCACAGCACAAACAGTGGGTGGTAATGCTGCTTTTAGTTTTATGGGCTTACCAAATGCAGCACAAGTAAGTGCAATTGGTGGTGTTAATGTGTCTAATATTAGTAACGATGTAAGTTATAGTTTTAATAATCCTGCATTACTACGAAAAGAACAACACCTACAAACAAATGCTAGCTTCAATAACTTTTTAGCAGGCATAAAAAATTACAGTTTAACCACCGCTTTTTATGCTCATAAGCCAGACGTAACTTTGGGTTTTGGAGTTAATTATTTAAGCTATGGCAGCATTACACAAACTGATGCTATTGGTAATATTTACGGCACATTTATCCCAACAGATTATGTAGCACAAGCAATGCTTTCAAAGCAATACAAAGAGCGCTTTTGGCTTGGTGCCACTTTAAAATACATTAACAGTAGCTATGGCCAATATAAAAGTAGTGCGGTTGCAACTGATATTGGCTTAACCTATTTTGATTCAAGCAATTATTTACAAATAAGTTTGGTAGCAAAAAACATTGGTGCACAATTACGTAATTACACTAACACAAATACAAAGGAAGAATTGCCGTTTGATATTCAGCTAGGCATCACTAAACGATTGGCAAAAGCACCTATTCAGTTCTCAATTACTGGCCATCATTTACAGCAACTAGTAATAAGTTACAACGATAGTGCTTTTAACGCGAGTGAAGGCAATACACAACAAGCCACAACCCTTGACAATATTCTATCACACTGGGTATTTGCTTCGCAAATATTTATAGGCGATAAGCTTGAACTTGGTGTAGGTTACAACTTTTTAAGGGCCAAAGATTTAAGCGTTTATGGCCTTACTAACTCGCTAAATGGCTTTAGTATGGGTGTAGGCATTAAACTGAAAAAGCTACAAATTAATTATGGTACAGGCTTTTATCAACGTAATTTATTTCATCAAATAGGGCTCAATTTTAATTGGAAAGGTGAGCTTTAGTTTGAGGTTTGGGGTTTATAAGTTTAAGGTTTAACAGTTCAGAATTTTATTTTTTCAACTCACATTTCACCTTTCACAATTAACTTTTTACATTGCTAAAATCTCGCTACTAATTTCAAATTGATTAGCCTTGGTGTTAGTCTATTAGGCAGTGTAAATGTATTGTTCTGAAAATCTTTAATCAGCAAATAACTAATCGTGTTGGCTCTATCGATAATGTTAAATACTTCAATACTAGCCCAAATACTTTGAAAGTTTTTAAAAGGCGAATGGCTACGTTTTGCGGCTTTTTCGCCATCTAATAGCAAAGCGCTAAAGCCCATATCTACACGTATGTAAGGCTCTATAGTTAAAGCGTTACGGTACTTTACACTATTAGGAATATTGTATGGTAAATTGCTGCCGTACAAGGCATTCATGTAAAACTTTAAGTTCTTGTTGGTACTCATATAGTCTTGAAAAAACAAGCCAAACGTTATCATTCTGTCTGTTGGTCTACGTACATAACCTACATTGGTTCTAATGCTATCAGCAATCACTTGGTCGGTACTATTTGCAGTAATTATTTCGCCTGCGGCATTTTTATACTGTTGGTAAAAGAAGTTATCAATTTTCTCTCTCGTATTCATTAAACCAAAGCTCACCCAACTTTCTGCATCTTTTACTAGCTCGCCATAGAGCCTTGTTTCAAAACCAATAGCATAGGCTTTTGCACTGTTTTCGCCAAAGTAGCGCACACGCACATTATCTACATCGTAAGGCACAACATCAGTCATACTTTTATAATAAGCCTCTGTAGTAATTCTTGCAGGGCGCTGAAACAATTTAAAATTATAGTCTAAACCAGCACTTACTTGCCAGCTTTTCTGTGCTTTTAAATTGGTATTTACTGTACCATCATATCTACGCAATTCTCTGTAAAAAGGTGGTTGGTTATAAATACCTGCTGATGCTTTTATAATCACATCTTTTTGCCACTTTTTTGGCTTGAAAGAAATACCCATTCTTGGCGAAATCAGTAATTCATTATTTAAAGTATTGTAGTTGTATCTAGCACCAATTTGCAGTATCACGTCAGATGAATCTTTAAACTGAATATTATCTTGAACATAGCCACTAAAGCGCATAATGTTCAAATCACTTTTGCCTTTCAACACACTATATAATTGCAGGCTAGAAGGATTGTAAGGCAACGAATAACCAGCACTATCGTTGTACTGCCATTCATTCAATTTATCTGAAATAACCTGTTGCTCAATTGAATTGCCCCATTGCAAATAATGCTTCCCCTTATCTAAACTGCCTTTGTGCGAAGCGTTCCAAACATCAATGTTTAAGCTATTTCTGCTGTAATTTAAAAATACACCAGCACCTAACGGATTGACTATTAAACCATAAGATGCCTTACTTTTATCAAAATCTCTTTCGCCAAATAAATAGGCCGCAGTAATATCTTTATTCTCTTCTTCGGTATCATTAAATCTGCTCAACATCCACTTTAACTTCAAGTTTTTTCTTGGTTGATAAGTAGCTGATAAACCAACAAAATTGGTAGCGTATTTATCTTTTTCTTGCCCTTCAAAATAGATGTCTAAGCCAAGATTTGCCGAAAATACATTTGAGAAAACAGACGAGGTGAGTTTGCTTGATTCTGGATATAAAGTGAACTTTGTGGCCGATACATTTGCCAACACTTCAAGTAACCACTTCTCACTTGCTTGGTAAGTAATTAACCCTTGCAAATCGGATGAAGAAGGGATATAATTACCTTTAGTTTCCTGGCTACTTAATAGGTTACGTGTGCTTCTATTTCTTACACCAAAATTGTAGGTTACCTTACCCTTTGCACCAATGCCTTCTAAATGCAAACCTTGCTCTAGTAAACCAATATAAGCACTGCCACCAAAGGCTTTCGGCTTTTTGTAAGTAATATCTAGCACACTACTCATCTTGTCGCCATACTTAGCTTGATAACCACCATTATAAAACTTTACATTACCAGTCATTTCAGGGTTAATAAAACTCAATCCCTCTTGCTGACCACTACTTACCAAATACGGTCGGTAAACTTCAAAATCGTTTACGTAAATCAAATTTTCATCGTAGCTACCACCACGTACCGAATACTGGCTTGTTAATTCATTATTACTGCCAACAAATACTTTTATCAAACTTTCAATACCACCGATAGGTGAAGGATTGACCAAGCTTTTTTGAGCATCAATAGATACAGTACCAGATTCGCCCCTTTTCACTCTGTCGTCTTTTACAGTCACTTCTTGTAACTGCGTGGCGGTTGTACGTTCAAGTTTTATCAAAACGGTTTCAACCTCACCAATATTTAACAAAAAGTTCTTTTGCACAGGTTGATAACCATTAAAAGAAAACACCAAAGCAAATGGCTTTTTGGGTGTTACATCAATACTAAATGAGCCATTTTTATCGGTAATAGTACCTTTCTGCTTATTTAAAATTTGTACCGAAACACTTTGTAAAGGCTGGTCATTTTCATCAACCACCTTGCCTGAAACCTTTGTTTTCTGCTGTGCAAATGCTTGAGAGATAGTTAATAGTAATATAACAATGACAGAAGTAAAACGCATGTATTTTTGATTATTGATGGGTTGAAGATAGGGATTGTAATAATTTCATGCACAAACAAGCATGTTGTATCAAAATTATCTTTACCTTAGACTATCGCAAACAACATTTTTTTTAGAAAAAAAACAATTTATGAAGAAATTATTTACATTATTTTTTTTGGCTTTTGCAAGTACTTCATTTGCGCAATTTACAGTTGGCAACTTAGTAATTTACAGAGTTGGTGATGGCAGTGCAGCGTTAGCAAGCACTGGTACTGCTATTTTTTTGGATGAGTATACACCAGCAGGTACTTTAGTACAATCAGTTCCTTTACCCACAAGCGTTACAGGCAATAATAAACGTGTTGTAGCTAGTGGAACTGCAACAAGTGAAGGTTCTCTTACAAGATCTGCTAATGGTTTATATCTTATTGCGACAGGTTATGATGCTGCAACAGGTACCGCTTCAGTCGCGGGTTCAACATCTGCTTCAACAGCAAGGGTTATCGCAACAATTGACAACAATAAAAATATAAATTCTTCAACAGCATTGTCAGATTTCAGTAGTGGTAATAATATTAGAGGTGCCGCTTCTGTTGATGGTAATTCATTTTGGGTAGTTGGCGGTGCAACAGGTGTTTCTAATGCTGCTTTAGGTGCAACTACATCAACCGTTGTTTCGAGTACATTAACAAGCATTAGAACTATAAATATTGCTAATGGACAATTATATATTTCAACCGCTTCAGGCACCGCAATAAGAATTGGCGCTGTAGGTTCAGGATTACCTACAACAACAGCACAAACAATTACTGCGCTACCAGGAACACCTACTTCTGGTGGCAGCCCTTACAACTTTTTCTTTGCTGATTTAGATGCCACAGTTGCAGGACCAGATGTACTATATATAGCAGACGATGGCAGTGGTACTGGCTTACAAAAATATTCATTAGTAAATGGTAGCTGGGTATCAAATGGCAATGTTGTATTAAGTGGCGCAAGAGGTATCACAGGAGTTGTATCTGGAAGTACAGCTACCTTGTATCTTACTAATGGTACAAGTTTATCAACACTCACTGATAACTCTGGTTATAACACCTCTATTACAGGTAGTTTTACAAGTATAGCAACAGCTGCAACTAATACAGCTTTTCGTGGTGTTGCCCTTGCACCTACTTCTGTTGCGCTCCCTGTAAATCTTACAACTTTTACAGCATCTTTAATTAATAACCAACCACAAGTAAATTGGGCAACTTCTAACGAAACCAATTTTGATTATTTTGGTGTAGAAAAAAGCTTTGATGCTAAAAATTTTGCAGAAATTGCTAGAGTAGCTTCTAATAAAGCAGGTAATGGTAGCACTTACCAATATGCTGATATCAACAAAACCTTAAGCACGCAATTCTACAGATTGAAATTGGTAGATAACGACGGTACTTTTAAATACAGTAGCGTTGTTGCTGTAAATGCTAAACCTACTATCAGCTTGGCTTTATATCCAAATCCTGTAACCAATACAATCATCCTTTCTCACCCTAAAGCAATTGCAGGAGCAGCAATAAAAGTTACAAGTATTGATGGTAAAATATTATCTACACTAAATGTGCAAACTGGTGCTACACAAACTAGCATTGATGCAACAAGATTTATAAAAGGTAACTATGTTGTAAGTTTTGTAAATAATGGTGTTGCTTCTACTACACAATTAGTAAAACAATAGTCAATAAACAAAAAAAATTGAGGCCCTGCATAGATTAACCTATGCGGGGCTTTTTTTGGGTCTGTAATAGACAGAATATAAAGTATAATTAAAAAAACAAGTACAAGTAATTATTACCATTCTGTTATGTTATTTTGAAAGAAAACTGAACTTACTTTTATAGGATAAATTCGTGAAAAATTACTAAAAGCTTATGCAATCCTTATTTTCACTCAAAAAAATTGTCACTTTAATTTTTTTTATTTGTAGCTGGTCATTATGTTTTGCAGGTACTATAAAAGGTAAAATTACGGATGCCAAAACTGGTGAGCCATTAATTGGTGCCATTGTACAAATTGAAAAAGGCGGAAAAAAATTTACAACATCTGTTAATTTAGATGGTTCATACACATTGAAAAACATACCAGCAGGTAGGTATACTATTAAAATAAAATATGCAGGCTATAAAAGCAGTAACGAAGTAGAAATTACTGTAAAAACAGAAAACGACGTTATTGCTTTTAATAATAACCTTACAAGCGATGAAGCAGAGCTAGACCAAGTAACCGTTAAAACCAGCAGCAATAAAGAAAGCGATAACGCTGTACGCAGGCTTGAGAAGAATGCAGACATTGTACAAAATATATTATCTCAAAAAGCTATTGAATTATCGCCAGACGTAACTGTTGCTAATGCCTTGCAACGTATAAGTGGGGTTACTGTACAAAGAAGTAGCAGTGGCGAAGGTAGATACGCCATTATACGTGGTATGGATCAACGCTACAATAGTACATTGGTAAATGGCGTTAAAATTCCTAGCCCAGACGATAAGTTTAGATATGTACCGCTAGACCTTTTTCCTAGTGATATTATTGAGCGCCTAGAAGTAGTTAAAGCCTTAACACCAAATATGGAAGCAGATGCCATTGGTGGTGTAATGAATATGGTTATGAAAAGTGCCTCAAATAAAAAAACGTTTAATGTATTTGCAGCTACTGGGCAAAATGCACTTTTTAACGATAGACCGTTTTACACCATTGACCACCATGTAATCAACAGAAAAGATCCAGCAGCCATAAACGGTTCAAATTATATAGCTACAAACATCGATTTCCCTAGAAACAATCTTGATTTACAAAAAAGAGTAGATCCAATCAATTTTCAGTCTGGCCTAACTTTTAGCGATAGATTTTTTAATAAAAAACTAGGCTTTATAGTAGCACTTAGTTTTCAAAATAATAATAGAGGGTCTGACAATATATTCAATCAGCAAGATGCGCAACCGACTTATCGTAACAACGTAAATGGCATTGTTGGTAATAATTATAACAACTCAGCCAAATTTAGCGATGCATTTATCCGTCAATATTCTACCCAAAATCAACGCTTTGCCATTAACAATAAATTTGACTACGTAATCAATAGTAATAACAAAATTTCTTTGTTTAACTTATACGTTCGTTTAGATGAATTTCAGGCGCGTTATTCAGTAGATAGCAACGTAGCAACCAATCCTGGACAAATTACTTACAATACCAGAACAAGATGGCAAATACAAAGTATTTATAACTCAACACTACAAGGTGAGCATAATTTATCTAGCAATTTAAAACTTACTTGGAGCGGTGTTTACTCAATTGCCAAACAAGACGTGCCCGATCAGGCAAGCTTTAATACAACCAATTTTGCAATAAATGGTGTACTTCAAAATAAGCAAGACGAGCTTAAAGGCATGACCAGAATATGGGCTAATAACTCTGATAAAGATTATGCTGGCTACCTAAATTTAATTTACAATAAAGAAATAGCAGGTAGAAAAGTTGAAATTAGTGTAGGTGGCTTATTTAGACATAAAGACAGAGATAATTACTATAACTCATACAATTTATCTGCTAGTGGTAGCACACAAGCCTTCACAAACATTTTTGCAGCAGACTATAAATTTAACCCAGTAGGTGCAGGTGCACCTAATTTAAATACGCCTAACACATATACAATAATCGAAGAAATAACAGCAGGCTATGGCCAGTTTAAATTTATGGCTACAAAAAAGCTACAAATTTTGGGTGGTGCAAGAATTGAATACACCAATCAAAATTATAATACCGCAGCACCAGATCAATATAATTATAAATATGGTCATTTATATTATACCGATGTATTGCCAAGCTTACATTTTAAATATCTACTTACAGATAAACAAAATTTAAGAGCCTCATATTTTAGCAGTTTAGTTAGGCCAGGCTTTTTTGAAATAACACCATATTATTTAGATGGTACAGAAGATCAATATCCTGTACAAGGTAATCCCACTTTAAAACATACAACAGCCGATAACTTTGATGTTAGATACGAACTTTTTCCAAATGGTAGCGACCAAGTATTAGCTGGTGCATTTTACAAAACCATCCACAACCCTATTGAAACTGCTTTTCTTACCAAATTAATAACTGGTGGCAATTCTGGTACAAGTACTGCTATTTTAACTCCTCAAAACTTTGGTGATGTTACAAATTATGGTTTTGAATTAGTGGTAAGTAAATTTATTGGTCAGTTTGGTGTAAATGCAAATTATACTTACACGCATTCAGCAATAACTACAAGTAAGAACTATTTTTACTACGATACAACGCTTAACCCAAGCAGAGGAAATACCAAAGTAATAGACCAAACAAGACCAATGCAGGGGCAAGCCAATCATATTGGTAATGTATCTTTTATTTACAAGAATCCTAAAATTGGCTTAGATGTACAATTGGCTTATGTGTATACTGGCGAAAGAATTGCTTTAGTATCTAGCTACTACGAATTAGATACATGGCAAGCACCTTACAATCAATTAGATTTATCATTTGATGTAAAAATTAGCAAAAAAGTATCTTTTTATAGCAAGATTAATAACCTTACTAACTCTAAAACGAGGTATTATATTAAGCAACCATACATTTTAGCTAATACACTTAACAGGATTCCTGGTCAGGATAATCCAGACAGTCAAATTTTTGTACAAAGAGATACTTATAAACTTTCTTATTTGTTTGGTCTTCGTTGTAAATTTTAATAACATCTTAAAACTAAAATAATGAAAAAAATAATTCAAACACTAATCATCAGTAGTTCTTTATTAGGGCTTTTAGCTGGTTGTAAAAAAGATGGTGAAGGTCAGGCTGCTGTAGATAATGGCAACTTATACATTTACACACCACCACCTGCAAAACCAATTAGCGATGCTGCACCGTTGTGTGGCAGTATTTCAGGTACCATGCTTGCTGGCAAAACTTATACTGTAAGTTGCGATGTATTTGTAAACCCAGGCGATAGCTTAATAATAGAGCCAGGTGTACGTGTCAACTTTCAAAACCAAGCAGGCTTAATTGTACAAGGAAATTTATTTTCTTTAGGCACAGCAGAAAAACCAATTTATTTAACCGTAACTGGCCAAACAAAAACAGATGCACCAGTTGTTGGTTACAGTGCTAGTAAAGATTCGGCATTTGCAGGTAAATGGAAAGGTGTAATAGGTGATAAAACTTGTAAATATTTAATTTGCAAATGGACACATATTGAATATGCAGGCGCATTATTAGGCAATACTGTAGCGCCATTACTAGGTTTAGCAGCTACAGATAATTCTTATGGTGTATTCTTTTCTAATAGCGCTGGCTATTTTGTTTTTGAAGATTCATGGATTTATGGTGCCGTAGACGATGCTATACGTGTTGCTGGCTCAGGTGGTAATTTCGCTATTTTTAGAAGCACTTTTGAAAAATGTGGTAAAAGTGGTGGTGATGTATTGAATGTAAAAGCTGGTGGCATTGGCGATATGGCTTATAACTTTTTCATTGGCAATGCAACGAATGCTTTAAAGGCTGCAAATTCTGGTAGTGGCCCAGGCATTAACAATTGCGAAGTGCGTATATACAATAACACATTAATTAGTGGCGGCTGGCGCCAAACTAAATCTGGGCGTGGTGGTTCAATCAACTTTGAAAAACTAGCTTATGGTCAAGCATTTAATAATTTAATAGTGAATTGTAGATGGGGCTTGCGCCTAAGCAGCGATATACCAGATACGGCTTACATGTACAAAGGCAACTATGGTTATAATTTCTATTGGGCTGAAAATACGACCATTGCTAATCAAATTTTTCCTTATACACCTGGTGCAGTTACAAAACCTGTAGCTACTGATTTGCCAAATCCGTTCAGTTATTTACCTGCCAATTATGCTTACACACCATGCGTGGCTTATGATGGTACAAAAGCTGTGCAAGCACTTGACCCACAATTTTATAATTTTCCATTGCCTATTCAGGGCGGATATGCTGCACAAGACATAACGGCTATTGGCAATTTTAAATTTACGCTAAAATCAACTTCCCCTTGTATTGGTAAAGGCTATACTAATTTTAGACCAATGAAAGTGGTGCCAGTAGATGTGAAATATGGTATTACATCTTACTCAGAGCCTGGAAAAGATATTGGCTGCTATCAATTTGATGGAACTGGAAATCAACATTACTAAATATTTTTATTGCCCAAAGCCAGCATTTTATTACATAGTAACATAGAAAAAATTAAGGACACATAGTAAGAGCTATGTGTCTTCTTTATAACAACTGTAACTATGTTTTTAATCAACTAAAAATAAATCATGTTAAAAAAAATCCTATCAATCGCAACCTTATCAGTTGTTTGCTTATCAGCAATCGCTCAAGAAAGCAACTATAAAAAAGAGGCAGAAACAGGGCATAAAGTACCCGAAATTGCTGGGCTAAAAACGGTAAAAAAGTCGTTAAACTTTTTGGTAATGGGTGATTGGGGCCGCCATGGTGAACCTTATCAAAAAGCTGTTGCTGCGCAAATGACAAGTGCTACAGTTGGGGTTGATGCTTCTTTTATTATTGCAACAGGTGACAATTTTTATCCTAAAGGTGTTGCCAGCGTTACTGACCCAAGTTGGAAAACTTCATTTGAAGACGTTTACTATCAACACCCTTTATTTATAGATTGGTATGTAGTTTTAGGCAACCACGACTACAAAACTAATCCTGATGCAGAGGTAGAATACAGTAAAGTAAGTGCACGGTGGCACATGCCTACGAGGTATTATAGTGTAATAAAAACTTTGCCAGATGGCAGTAAAGCAGAGTTCTTTTTTATAGATAGTAGTCCTTTTCAAACAGATTATTACAGCGATGAAGAATATGGCCCTAAAGTAGCAGCAACTGATACGACAGCACAAAAAAAATGGTTAGAAGCTGAACTAAAAAAAAGCACAGCTATTTGGAAATTTGTGGTAGGTCATCACCCTTTGTACAGTGCTGGAAAGCGTAAAGGTAAAACTGGTGATATGCTTAATAGCTTTGCCCCTTTATTTGAGAAATATAAGGTAGATGCTTATTTCTGTGGTCACGAACATCAACTTGAGTTTGACCAGCCAGATGACTATCACTTTGTAGAATTTATTTCTGGTGCCGGTGCCGAAGCTACACCTGTTACATCTGCACCTTACGCAAAATTTGTAGCGCAAGATTTTGGTTTTCTGACTGCATCAGTAACTGCTAGAGACATGCTAATTCAATTTATCAATTCAGAAGGTAAAATTTTATATACTACCACGATTAGCAAAAAATAAAAACACCGTTCAATACATTATCCTTTTTCAATCAGCTCAAGATTAATCTTGGGCTGATTGCTTTAATGCAGCTATTGTTGCTAAAGGATTTGCTGAATTAAATACAGTGCTACCAGCTACCAACACATCTGTACCAGCTTGCACTAATGCACTTGCATTTTCAAGCGTTACACCACCATCAATCTCAATTAAGGTATTCAATCCTTTTGCATTAATCATTTGCTTTAACAAACGAACTTTTTCAAGTGTTTGAGGTATAAAATGCTGCCCACCAAATCCTGGGTTAACACTCATGATGAGTACCATATCTACATCTTGTAACACATTTTCTAAAAACCCTACCGATGTGTGTGGATTTAAAGCCACGCCTGCCTTCATACCAAGGCTTTTTACTTGCTGAATATTTCTATGTAAATGCGTACAAGCTTCGTAATGCACTGTTAAAATATTTGCGCCTGCCTGCTTAAATGCTTCTGCATATTTCTCTGGCTCTTCTATCATCAAATGCACGTCAAATATTTTGGTAGTGGTTTTACGCAACTGCTGAATAATTGGTAGACCAAAGCTAATATTAGGTACAAAACGTCCATCCATCACATCTAAATGAAACCATTCTGCCTCGCTAGCGTTAAGCATGGCTGCTTCATCTTCTAATCGTAAAAAATTACTGGCTAATAATGAGGGGGCTATAATGGGCATATTTTATTGTTTAATTTGTTTCTGGTTATTGGTTGCTATTACTGCTCATAGCACCATGATTGCTGCCCGAAGCACCATAATTACTTTTCTAATAGTATAAAAAAGCTATTGTAGCCTTTTAATACTCGCTTCGGCTTATTGTAAAGTTTTATCTAGTGCCAATGCCTGCTGATATAATTCTATAGCCTTTGCTTTATTACCCTTTGCCTCAAAACATTTGCCTTGCCAATAATAAGCACCTGCATAAGTGCTGTTCACAGCTGCTACTTTTGAAAATACAGCTATGGCCTCGTCGAATTTCTTATCATCAAAATAAGTAAAACCCTTTTCCATGTAGGCATCTATAAAAGTATAATTGCTCACAATGCTTTTATCAAAATAGCCAATGGCTTGTTGACTTTTACCAGTTCTTGAATAATAAACACCCCTAAGGAAGTTCGTATAACTATCATATTCTCTACCCAATCTAAAATTATCAACTTCATCGCAGAGCGCTAAAGCTGCTATATTTTTTGTTTCTACTAAAAGATTAATCACAGCTAATAAACCATCAGGTGAGCGATAAATTTTTAAGGCGTTTTGATAGCTACCAATAGCTTTAATTGTATCGCCAGCATGTTCATATATTTTACCAAGCTTAAACCAAAGGCCGTAATTACCTTTATCTTTTAAAATTAAACTATCCATTTGCGCAATGGCTGTTGGATAATCACCTACACTATCAAGTGCATCTATATAGTTAAACCGTAAACCAGCACTATCTCTATTTTCGGCTACAGCCTTAGCCATTTTTTTTATAAAAGCCGCATCTTTACTAGGTTTACCATTATTAGCAGAGTCATTATTCTTACAACTAACTGCAAGCATCACAAGCATCAAAATACAAAAATTCACAGTACGCATGCAACAAAAATAATTGCTCTTATCGGTTAAAGTGTGTGTTTTTTTCTACTTCTTAAAACCATTACAAGCATTTAGCGTTTTATTTGCAGCATGAAAAAACTATTTTTCTCATTAATGGTCTTGCCATTTGTCGCTGTTTCGCAGAATACTAAACCTGTTGATTCAATTTTATATGCTAGTGAGACGAATTTTAAAAATATTCAGCAACTAACATTTGGTGGCGATAATGCTGAAGCGTATTTCAGTGCAGATGGTAAATACATTGTATTTCAACGTACAAACCCTAAAGATGGCTTGCTGTGCGACCAAATATTTATTGGTAAAGTACCAGAAAAATTAGGTGATAAGTTTACCTACAAAATGATTAGTAGTGGTAAAGGCAGAACCACTTGCGGCTACTTTACTAAAGACGGCAAACACATAGTATATGGTTCTACACATTTAGGTGCAGATACTTGCCCACCAGTACCAGATAGAAGCAAATACGGCAACAAATACATTTGGCCTATCTATGAAACCTTTGATATTTTCATGAGTGACTTGAATGGCAAAATTGTAAAGCAACTTACTAAAACTAAAGGCTACGATGCAGAAGCTACCATTTCGCCTGATGGCAAAAAAATGTTGTTTACCTCTATGCGTGATGGTGATTTAGACTTGTGCATTATGGATTTAAATACAGAGAAAGTTACCCGTATTACCAAAACACTAGGTTACGATGGTGGTGCATGGTTTAGCCCTGATGGTAAAAAAATTATTTGGCGTGCTAGCAGACCAAAAACCGATGCTGAGATAAAAGAATATAAAGAATTATTAGCCGAAAATCTTGTTGCGCCTACCAATATGGAAGTTTATACAGCAAACGTTGATGGTAGCAATGTGAAACAGATTACAGCACTTGGGCAAGCCAATTGGGCACCTAATTTTTTACCTGATGGTAATATAATTTTTTGCTCAAATCACCAATCTAAGCGTGGCTTTCCATTTAATATGTACACGATAAATGCTGATGGAACAAACCTTAAACGCATTAGTACCGATAAAGCATTTGATGCATTTCCAATGTTTAGCCCTGACGGTAAAAAAATTATATTTTGCAGTAACAGAAACAATGGCGGTACAAGAGATACCAATATTTTTATTGCAGATTGGATTACAGAAAAAAAATAAACCAATATATTGGAAAGCTAACAATGAATAAGTATTTTCGCAACCGATAGCATAGGTATACCCCCCTGATAAATCGAGCCTTACACATCAAAAAAATAAAAACAAAAAATATGTACGCAGGATTATTAGGATTGCACAGTTTACTAAGATGGGTACTTATCATTTTCTTAGTCGTTAATATTATTCGTGTAAATGTTGAAGCCGATGAAGATTTTGATGCGACTGACAGAAAATGGAGTTTACGATTACTCATCACAGCGCATATCAATTTGCTAATTGGTTTGTACCAATATTTTAGCGAGCGATTGCCTAAAGTGATGATGGAACACTTTACAGTAGGTGACATTATGAAAAGAGCAGACTTACGCTTTTGGCTAATTGAGCATCCGATTTGTATGATCTTATCTATCACATTAATTACCATTTCGCACATCAAATCTAAAAAACCTGGCAATGCTTTAAAAAAGCACAGACTCATGTCTTGGTTATATATCCTCGCATTAATCATTATGATTGCAGGTATACCTTGGCCGTTTAGAGCAGAAGATATTGCACGGCCTTGGTTTAGAGGTTTGTATCAATAAATTTTAAAAAACGCACCTTTTGGGGTGCGTTTTTTATTGCTTTAATGTGTAATCGTTACATGCCTTAGTTCTAATAAATTGAGTGCATTGGGGTAAAAGCCATGTACTTTTTTATTTACTAAATGTATTACCATATCGTACCAAATAGGAACTACAGGCGCATCGTTTATTACTATCTGATCCATTTGCCTATAAAGGCTATAACGTAAGCTATCATTGGTTTCTAGCAAAGCAGCTTCGTACAATTTATCAAACGTGGGGTTCTTATAATTGGTATAGTTAGGCGGTGCAGGATTTTTACTGTAAAACATAGCCATATAATTTTCAGCATCAGGATAATCAGCTATCCAACTACCTCTAAAAAACAGTGCCTGACTTTTGGCAGTCTGTTCTAGCAGCAAACTTTTTTGTATGGTTTCTACCTGCACTTTTATACCTACTTCTTCACATTGCTTTGCAATAAAACTTCCAATATCTGCATAGGTGGCTATGGTTAATAATTTAATGGTTGGAAAATTATCACCATTGGCAAAGCCAGCTTCTTTCAATAACTGTTTGGCTTTTGTAGGATTATAATAATAGCCTTTTACCAATTCGGTATTGCGAGATGGCAAGCCACTTGGTACAAAACCAGCTTCGGCTGCAATGCCTATACTGTTACGCATATACATCATTAACTGTGGCCTATTAATGGCATAATTGATGGCTTGCCTTATCGCTTTGATTTTAGTAGGTGAACCTTTCACCAGCGGATTATTCTCATCTACCAAAAAGCCCAAATACTCTGTATTCAAGTAGGGATTTTTATGCATCGTCAACTTATCTGCCCACGATTGTCTTAGCTCGCCTTTCTTAGTTAAAATCTCATCTTTAAACGATGGATCTATGTCATTAATAAAGCTCAATTCTTCTTGCTGAAACTTTAAAAACTCTGTGCCTTTGTTATCAAAAAAAGTCACTTTCACCGCATCTAAATAAGGCAAGCGCTTACCGCTACTATCTTTTTCCCAATACTGCTCGTTTTTATGCAGCACCATGGCTTGCCCTTCATCCCAACTTTCAAATTGAAAAGGCCCTGTGCCACAAGGATGCCTACGAAAATCTTTGCCATATTTGTCCACCGCCTCATGCGGTACAATGCTGCAATACTGCGTGGTTAAAATGCCCAATATCGGCTGAAACGGTCGCAACAATTTTACCACCACCGTACTATCATTTGGCGCAGTAAAAGGTTGTACACTATCTACCCGATTATTAAAAATCCACGCACCACTGCTAGCGGTGTTTTTATCTAATATTCTATCAAGGCTATACACCACATCATCAGCCACCATGCGCCTGCCCTTGCCACCTACAAAGCAATCACTGTTATGAAAATACACATCGTTACGTAGGTGAAACGTATAGATCAGCCTATCGCTACTTACCTCCCAACTTTTAGCTACCGATGGCACTATATGCAAAGCCGTATCTATCTCTACCAGCGTATTATACACCTGATGCACCGCCCACATAATCGACTGATTTTTGGCAAAAGCAGGGTCTAGCGAAGCTATACCTGTGCTCTCGTTGTAGGTAAATACGGTTTTGTTGGTTGTTGTTTTATCATTACAAGAAACAATTACACCACAAAGGCATAACGACACAACGACCCACAAAAGATTGTTCATTAGTTTTCTTACCATTTTGTAATTATTGTAATTTACAACAAGCAGCTGCTTATTATTTCATTGTTATTGTTCATTTTTACATTATCAACGTGCATTTTTACATTATAATTGTTTATTTTGACATTTTTTATGTTTATTTATACATTATTGAAGTTCAATTTGACATTATTTAGATTCATTTTTACAAAAAAATTGCTCATACTTACATTTTTTTAGAAAATTATGATCATTTTTCCACTGCATAACACCAAAACTACCTATTATACCAACTATTTGCAGTTGCAACCAAAGTAAATGTACCACTGTAAGCATCTTTTCAAATCAAGTGAACTATTTACAAGCCTCCTTTACACCACTATTACGCTAATTTCATGGTTATTAGTGTATCATTTCAACTAAACTACTATTTTTAAAGCATGAATACAAACAATAAAAATTTGTTTACCAATCAACGTCATTGCAAGGAACGAAGCAATCTTTTTTATGTAGCCAGCTTTATTACTACTATTCAACGTCTGTTGCGTCGCACACTTGTACGTTCAGTAATGCTATGCAGCTTTGCGTTAGTTGGATTTACACAGCTTGCTACCGCACAGTTGATGGCCAAAAAAGAAACCTTTACCCATGCAGATACCTTACGAGGCAGCCTTAACCCAAACAGAGATTGGTGGGATGTTTTACGTTACGATATTACGATTAAGCCAGATTTTGAGAGGAAGACGATTGAGGGGAAAGTTACAATAACTGTGAAATATTTAAAGGATATAAAGGCAGACCATTCATTAGAGCCAGCTAATAATGTTATGCAACTAGACCTTCAGGCACCTTTATTAATTGATAGCATTTTAAAAAGTGGTTATAAGGTAGATTACTTTTCATCTAAGCCTTCAGAAGACAGAGGCAATACTTGTCTTGTACTTTTTTCAAAAACAACTGAAATAAAAAAAGGAAAGGTTGACTCATTAACCATCTACTACCACGGCAAACCCAAAGAAGCCATTCGTCCACCATGGGATGGCGGTTGGATTTGGCGCAAAGATGCCAAAGGTAATCCTTGGATGAGTGTAGCTTGTCAAGGTTTAGGCGCAAGTGCTTGGTATCCTTGTAAAGACTATCAAGGCGATGAACCTGATAATGGCGCATCATTAACCATGATTGTACCTGATACATTAGTTGCTGTTGCTAATGGTAGGTTGGTGAAAAGTGAAAAGTCAATAGTCAATAGTGAAAGGTCAATCATTAATAAAAGCGACACCTCATTCACTACTCACCATTCACCATTCACTTCATACACATGGCAAGTAAAAAATTCTATAAACAATTATCTCATTATTCCAAGCATTGGTAAGTACGTGAACTTTACTGATACCTTAATGGGCGAAAAAGGCAAGCTAGATTTAAGCTATTGGGTGCTTGATTATAATCTTGACAAAGCCAAAGAACAGTTTAAGCAAGCCAAGCTAATGCTGCGTGCATTCGAATATTGGTTTGGGCCCTATCCTTTTTATGAAGACAGCTACAAGCTAGTAGAATCGCCACATTTAGGTATGGAACACCAAAGTGCTACTGCTTATGGCAATAAGTTTGGCAATGGCTATTTGGGTAGAGATTTAAGTGGCAGTGGTTGGGGTTTAAAATGGGATTACATAATTATTCACGAAAGCGGCCACGAATGGTTTGCCAATAATATTACCACCAACGATATTGCAGATATGTGGGTACATGAAGGCTTTACCGATTACAGTGAAACCTTGTTTACCGAATACTATTATGGTAAAGAGGCAGGTAACGATTATAATTGGGGGCTAAGAAGAAACATACAAAATGACCAACCCATTATTGGTCCTTATGGTGTAAACAAAGAAGGCAGTGGCGATATGTATCCTAAAGGTGCTAATTTGCTACACACCATTCGTCATGCCATTAATAACGATAGCTTGTTTAGGCAAATATTACGTGGCTTGAACAAAGATTTTTACCACAAAACAGTAACTACAGAGCATGTAGAAAATTACATCAGCAAAAAAGCAGGCATTAATTTTCAAAAAACATTTGACCAATATTTGCGTGACATAAAAATACCGCAGCTAAACTATGTAGTAGATACTGTTAAAGCTACTGTTACAGCAAGCTGGACTAATTGCATTGATGGTTTTGATATGCCAATCACCATTATGCCTACTAACAAACATTTACCAATAACTACCAAACCACAAAGCTTTAAACTCAGTAAAGAAGAATTGGCATGGTTTAACAAAATTAATATCGAAAGACAGTTTTATATCAAAACCCAAGAACTCACCAGCAAACCTTAATTTGCGGTCTTAAAATTCCTCTTTAGGGGCTAGGGGCTTATGGCAACCATTAGAAAACAGGCGATTATTTCAGGGCTTTTAATGTACACAGGCTTTGCAGTTGGTGCGGTTAATATGTTTTTCTTTACAAAATATCTTTCTGATGGCTTTGGACTTACGAGAGCTTTTATGGATTTTGGTCAAAGCATGTTTGCTATTGCAAGTCTTGGTGCAGTATCAGTTGTATACAAATTTCATCCCTATTACAAGTATCATTTAGCAGATAAAAAAAATGACCTATTGACATGGGTACTTTTTGTAGCATTAATTGGTTTTTTGGCCGTTTGTATAGGCGGTATTGTATACGAACCCTTCATTATTCGCAAATTCAGTGCTAGATCACCATTATTTTTAACTTACTATTATTGGGTATTTTTGTTTGCCTTTGGCATTCTATTATTTGGCATTTTTGAAGCCTTTGCACAATCACTCAACAGAGCCGTTGTACCTACATTTTTTAAGGAAATAGTGATAAGAATATTGACACTTTTTATCATCATTCTATACTATTTCAAGCTAATTAGTTTTAACACGTTCATTTACCTATTCGCTAGTACTTATTTAACCATTGCATTATTATTAATTGCTTATCTGGTTCAGCAAAATAAAATTCATTTAAGTTTTACAATAAGTAAAGTAAGTAAGCGGCTTTGGAAAAAAATGTTTTCTATGCAGGCGTTCTTTTATGCTGGCACTATCATTTTAGTATTTAAAGATACCATTGATGGCATATTAATAGCTGGTTTAAAAGGTCTTGGCGATTTGGGAATTTTTGCCTTGGCGCAATACTTAGCTAGCTTGGTACAAGCACCACAACGCACCTTATTAAATGTAAGTGTTGGCGTTATTTCTCAAGCTTGGAAAGAAAAAGATTTAGCAGAAATAAACCGGGTGTACACAAGAAGTTGCATTAACATGTTTATTATGAGTGCTTTTGTATATGGCAATGTTGTTTTAAATACAGAAAGTGCCATTCATTTATTTGGCCTTAATAAAACTTACCTTGCTGGTGTAGAAGCCATGATTGTATTAGGGCTTATGCGAGTTGTAGATGCCGGTACAGGAGTAAATAATATTGTTATACAAACATCTAATCGCTGGAAATTTGATTTTTATAGTGGTCTTGTTTTACTAGCACTTATTATGCCGCTCAACTATTTTTTAATTAAAGAATACGGTATCATTGGTTCTGCGTATGCACAGTTAATTTCCTTTATCATTTACAATGCTATTCGTTTCGAATTTATCAGAAGGGTATTTAAAATGCAGCCTTTTAACAGTAAAACATTGTACAGTATTCTCTTATCAATAGCCGCATTTGCCATTGCCTATTTTATTGGCATGTATTTAAATGGTTGGATAGCAATTTTTGTACGTGGTATTATTTTTTCTGGGTTGATGATTGGTGGGGTTTTTGCATTTAAACTAACACCAGATGCGCATCAACTATTGGAAAAATGGAAACCGAAAACTGATAGGAACGCTGATAACGCAGATTAGATAGATGCGACTGATAACTATTTTACCCACATCATTTTAATCATTTCAATCATTACATCAGCGATTAAAAAACATAACATTTAGTAAAAAAGCCACTTATTATATTTGAACCAATAAGGCGATTGATTTATGAACAAACAGGCATTTATACAAAGAGATATTAGTTGGTTAAGTTTTAACGCAAGGGTACTACAAGAAGCCAACGACCCTACTGTACCACTTAAAGAGCGCATTAGATTTTTAGGTATTTTCTCAAATAATAGCGATGAGTTTTTTCGTGTGCGTGTGGGTACTTTAAAACGCATGGTAGAATTTGCCGAGAAAAGGAAGCGACTTAATATGCACATGGAAAATGATCCTCAGTATATTCTAGATCAAATTCAAACCACAGTATTAAGCCAGCAAAATGAGTTTAACCGCATTTGGGATGGCATTACCAAAGAGTTGAAAAAAGAAAAGATTTTTCTGGTAGATGAAAAGCATTTAACCAAACCACAACAAGTATTTGTAAAAAAGTATTTTGACGAACAAGTACGCAGCAATGTAATACCGTTAATGATTGAAGGCTTAGCGCAAATGCCTTACATCAGAGACAAAAGCATTTATTTAGGTGTAGTAATGCGAAAAAAAGATGATGCTTATCAACAAAAATATTCGCTGATAGAAGTACCTGCAAAAGCTGTTGGGCGCTTTGTAATTTTACCTTCAAAAGCCGATGAAAAACACATTATTTTGTTAGAAGATGTCATTCGTTTTAACCTGCCAAACATTTTCTCATATTTTGAATATGACCATTTTGAAGCGCATGTTTTTAAGGTTACTAAAGATGCAGAAATAGATCTTGACCAAGATTTAAGCACCACTTTTGTAGAAAAAATAGAAAAGGGTTTAAAAAACCGTCGTAAGGGCAAGCCAGTGCGTTTTGTGTACGATAAAGAGATGAATGCTGGTTTGTTAGAGTATTTAATTCGCCGTTTAAATTTATCTCGTAAAAGCAATATTATTCCTGGTGGACGCATTCACAACTACAGGCATTTTATGGATTTCCCTGATGTGTTTACCAATCAAAGCGAACGCAGAACGCCATTTACACATCCTGATTTACAAAATACCATGCGTGTTACGGATGTTATTTTAAAGAAGGATGTGATGCTACATTTTCCTTACCAATCGTACAACAGTGTGATTGATTTACTACGAGAAGCAGCAATGGATCCGCATGTAACCAGCATAAAAATTACAGCTTATCGTTTAGCGTCTAACTCTAAAGTGATCAATGCATTAGTAAACGCGGCTCGTAATGGCAAGCAAGTGGTAGTAATGCTTGAGCTTAAAGCTAGGTTTGATGAAGAGGCCAACCTTGAATGGAAAAATGTACTGGAAGATGAAGGCGTAAAAGTATTGCTTGGTGTACCCAAACAAAAAATTCATGCCAAGTTATGTATTATCAAGAAGCGCCTTGGTACAAGAACTATTCAGTATGGCTTCGTAAGTACCGGCAACTTAAACGAAAAAACAGCAAGGGTTTATGGTGACCATTGCTTACTTACGGCCAACAGAAATGTGATGGCAGATATTAACCGCATTTTCAATTACTTAGAAAACTGGCAAACAGGTATTAACCATCTAAAACTTTGTAAAACCTTGTTGGTATGCCCTACTAATATGCGCAAGCAACTAGAAGCTTTTATCAACGTAGAAATTAAAAATGCAAAAGCCAAGAAACAAGCTGAAATAACTTTAAAAGTTAACTCTTTAAGTGATGCGACTTTGATTAATAAACTATACGAAGCGGCTACAGCAGGGGTAAAAATCAACCTCATAATACGCAGTATTTTTTGTGCCGTAATGGAAAATAAAAAGTTTAAACATCCTGTAAAAGCCATCAGTATTGTTGATGAATATTTAGAACATGCTAGGGTGCTTATTTTTCATAATGGCGGAAAAGAAAAGGTATTTATTTCTTCTGCCGATTGGATGGTAAGAAATTTAGACCATCGTGTAGAAGCGGCTTTGCCAATTTTAGATACAGCCATCAAACAAGAAATTAAAGACATTATCAACATTCAACTGAAAGACAATGTAAAGGCAAGAACTCTAAATAATGAACTGAGTAATAACTATGTATCTTTCGCCGGAAAAAAGGTACGTTCGCAAATAGAAACCTACCATTATCTATACCAAAAAACACAGAAAAAAATTGAGGCTAGCAGCAATTGATATTGGTAGTAACGCAGCAAGATTATTAATTACAGAAGTAGTTGTTAATAGTACGGGTAAGCCACAATTCAATAAACTAAATTTAGTACGTGTACCGCTGCGCTTGGGTTTTGATGTGTTTGAATTGGGCGAAATAAGTAAGGGTCGTAGGCAAATGATTATGGAAACAATGAAAGCCTATGCACACCTAATGAAAGCCTATGAAGTAGAACATTTTAGAGCCTGTGCTACTAGTGCTATGCGTGATGCCAAAAACAGCGCCGACATTATTAGAAAAGTAAAGCTAGAAACAGGTATAGAAATAGAAATTATCAGTGGCGATAAAGAAGCTACGATGATTAATCAAAGCCATATAGCAGAAGGGCTAGATAAAAATCATAATTACTTGTACATAGATGTTGGTGGTGGTAGCACTGAACTCACTTTTTTTAGTGAGGGCAAAATGAAGTACCGTGAAAGTTTTAATATTGGTACCATACGCTTACTAAAACAACAAATACACGAGACGGTTTGGGACGAAATGCGTGACCACCTAAAGCAAAATACCAAATCTAGTTTGCCCATTTGTGCCATAGGTAGCGGTGGCAATATCAACAAGGTTTTTTCGCTGAGCAAAAAGAAAGAAGGTAAGCCACTAAGCCTGCAATTATTAAAAGATTACCACAAAGAATTTAGTAACTACAGTGTTGAAGAATTAATACGCATCTACAAGCTACGAGAAGACCGTGCAGATGTAATTGTACCAGCTTTGCTCATTTATATCAATGTGATGAAATGGGCTGATATTGAAGAAATATATGTGCCAAAAATTGGTTTGGCTGATGGCTTGGTGCAAAGTTTATACGAAGAATTGAAGTAGAGATTAACTAAAAAACGTGTAATTTCAGTTAATAAAAATCAAAGAAAATGGGCTTAAGTTATGCAGAAATAGAACTCATCAACTTTGCAGATGAGACGTTGTGTGAAGATGGCTATTTGCCAAGGGAAAAAGTACGTTCAACTAACATAAAAGCTTTAGCAGATACAGGTGCTATTCGATTAGCTATTAATGAGAATATTAGACACCAATTAGGCTTACGCATTCGTAGCTCTATGGATGTAACGCTAGCTGATGGTACAAAGAAAAATTTACAGGTAGCAGGACTAATAAGACTTAAATTCAAAAGCAGAGATTGTATAACAGACGCTTTTGTGCTGCCTGATAACGAAGAACCACTACTAGGTGCTGTGCCAATGGAACTAATGGATTTGGTAATTATTCCATCTGCGCAAAGCGTAGAATACAATCCTAAGCACCCTGATGGCCCTATGTTTTCATTAAAATAGCTACCTCTGAAATTAAAAATCAGCAATCACAAATAATTCCTTGCATGTCTATCCATAAAGAAGTTAAAAAAATAACCACCCATACTTTACAAAAGATGAAAGCCAATGGCGAGAAAATTTCTATGCTTACGGCTTATGATTTTTCTTTTGCTAAAATATTTGACGCCGCAGGTATTGATGTGATGTTGGTAGGCGATAGTGCTAGCAATGTAATGGCTGGTCATGAAACCACATTGCCTATTACACTTGAGCAAATGATTTACCACGCACAATGTGTAACACGTGGTGTAAATAGAAGTTTTGTGGTGGTAGATATGCCTTTTGGTACTTACCAATCAGACTCAAAAGTGGCGCTTGCCTCTGCCATAAAAATTATGAAAGAAACTGGTGCGCATGCTATAAAATTAGAAGGTGGTGAAGAAGTTATAGATAGTATTAAACGCATTGTAAGTGCTGGTATTCCTGTAATGGGCCATTTAGGTTTAACACCACAAAGTATTTATAAATTTGGTACGTATGCTGTAAGAGCAAAAGAAGAAGCCGAGGCTGAAAAATTGAAAAAAGATTGTCAATTATTACAAGATGCTGGCTGCTTTGCCATTGTGCTAGAAAAAATTCCAGCACTTTTAGCTAAAGAAGTGTCTGAAGCCTTAGTAATACCAACTATCGGTATTGGTGCGGGTAAATACTGCGATGGTCAAGTATTGGTAATGCATGATATGCTAGGCATAAACACTGAATTTAAACCACGCTTTTTACGCCAATATGCCAACTTACATGAACAGATAACCAATGCTGTTACAGGTTATATTACCGATGTAAAAAGCCAAGATTTTCCTAATGAGGGCGAGAGTTATTAAGCCTATCATAAAAAAAACTGAGGTTGTTGATAAGATATTGCAATAAAACCGTTGAACAAAAGGATACTACTTTAGCCGCCAGATTTAACATCTAGCAACCAACTAAAGCAGCTTTTATCATGGATTTTGAAGTATTAATTATCAACCTAACCAATCCTACCCTACTGTTTTTTATACTTGGCATTATTGCCACAGTTGTAAAAAGTGACTTAGAAATACCACAAGCTTCTAGTAAATTTATTTCGCTGTACTTATTATTCGCCATTGGCTTTAAAGGGGGGCAAGAATTAGCCCACAGCCATTTTACTTCAGAAATCATTTACTCAATTTTGTTTGGTTTATTCATTGCTTCATTTATTCCGCTTTACACTTTCTTTATTTTAAAACGCAAAATGAGCATTAGCGATGCTGGTGCTGTGGCTGCAACTTATGGCTCTGTAAGTGCAGTTACGTTTGTGTCAGCAGTGTCTTTTTTAGAAGCAGAACACTTAAACTTTGGCGGGCACATGGTTGCAGTAATGGCTTTTATGGAATCACCAGCCATTATTGTAGGCGTAATTTTAATGCGCCAATACGATAAAGAACGTGGTAATAAAGGCAATGCAAAAGGCGCTATTCAACATTCATTTACTAATGGCAGCGTATTGCTTATTTTAGGTAGTTTAATTATTGGTCTTATTGCAGATTCTAAACAAGCAGAAGGCATTAAACCTTTTACCACCGATATTTTTAAAGGTTTTTTAGCGCTTTTCTTGTTAGAAATGGGCATGGTTACTGCCAAAAGATTTGCAGCTTTTAAAAAATACGGCTGGTTCTTAACCATGTTTGCTGTCATCATTCCTGCTATTAATGGTAGCGCAGTGGCATTTTTAAGCGGCTTTATTACACATGATATTGGCAACCGTTTCATTTTTGCCATACTAGCTGCAAGTGCTTCTTATATTGCTGTGCCAGCAGCTATGCGTTTAGCTGCCCCAAAGGCAGACCCGGGCTTGTATATACCTATGGCTTTAGGGCTTACTTTTCCATTTAATATTACCGTTGGTATGCCTTTATACTTTGCAATAGTACAGCATAGTTTTTAGCCTAGCGGCAAATTAGAATGGCAGTGAAGTATTAAGGGATTTGGAAATGCCTCTTATCTGTTTAGGGTAAATGCCCTTCAGAACGTGTTGCCTAGCAGGTTCAACGTTACTTAATTTTTAAAACTATAACCTTAAAAACAAGTAACGAGCTAGTACAGGTCGGCTATACTGCGTTGCACCGCTACAAACCTGCGCCAGTGGGGGATGAGCTATTCTACATTGCGCCGCTTCAGAGTCGTGATATTGAGGGATTAGGAAATCCCTTTTATCTGTTTAGGCAACATGCCTTTCGGAACATGTCGCCCAGCAGAATTATTAGAGTTAATTTATAAACGCTTATCCCATAAAGGGGTAAGCGTTTATAAATTGTTTGAGAATATGGGCAAATTCAGCTAATGTCATTTAGGCGCTTCTAATTCGGACCGAAATTTCGCACCAGCCGCTCTTAAAATCTTAAAATAGTATTTGTAATCTTCTACTAAAGTCTGTCCCTCATAAACTTTTATCTCTTCTACAACATAGTCAAGAACTGTTCCCTGGTTGTATGTTTTATCGTAATCATTTAAATCGAGCTTCCAGCTTATGGCATCCACTAAAAAATCTGTAAAGTTTTTTGCTACTGCAAGTGACAATACATTTCCATGTAGAACATCAAAACCATCGACGCAGGCAATTCTATGATCAAAATAATTCCATAAAACCCGTATTTTTCTGCCTATTTCTTCTTCGCTGTCTTTTACTGTATCCACGCCTGTAGCTTCGTATAGCAATTTGGTATATTCGAAAGCATAATTCGGGTTTGGCGGCTTTACACGCTGCCGGTGTCCAATAGCCCAACAAAATCTTTTAGGATCAAAGTTTTTAATGCCGTCACTCACTTTTTCTTTGCTTTGAGCAAACGAGGAGCTAACATAAAAAATTGTAATAATTGCTAAGGTGTAAAAAAATCTCATTATTGGTGTAATAGTTTAATAAATTATATTTTTTTTAATTGATTGGTGTTTATTTTCTCAGCCTTGGTACGTGTCATCACGTACCATTTTTATTTGTGCCTATAAAACATCCGAGGTTTTTTAAAACCTCGGATGTTTGGCGACAATTGTCTCTTTACAGAGCCGTGATATTGTGAGATTTGGAAATCCCTTTTATCTGTTTAAGCAACATGCCCACAACTAGCGCAAGTCTCCTGACTTGTGATTCAACGTTACTTAGTTTAAAGCTATAGCTTAACAAAACAAGTAACAAGCTAGCTACAGGTCGGCTATGCTACGTTGCACCGCTACAGACCTAACCTACTGGGACCTGCGCCAATAATGTAGTTATTTCGGGAATACTGTCAAAAAGGTGTCATTGAAACTAAAATCGCCTCCGAATTTTTCTTTTGTTGTTTTAATATGATAGTTTCTTAAGTCCTTTTTCAACTTGAAGTTTTGTCCATATTTGATTGTAAGATAAGGTAAGAACTCAACACTTCTTATTTGAAAATTTTTGTCATACTTAGATGTTAAATCTCTTAATTGAATATGATATTGTGTTTCTCCTCCCTGAAATGCGTTTGCTCTTATTACCGTGTTATTAACCAAATCTGTTATGCTTTTAATTTGACCATTGTTTTCATATATAGTTGGAAAAGTTAACGTATGAACTCTTATTAAGGACGTATCACTCTCATCATAATAAATGGTACTTTCAATTTTACTTCCTTTACAAGGTTGATTTAAAACAAATCCGTTTTCACAAAGGCTAATAGCACGCTCTTTGTAAGTAGTATCTTTAAAAAATAAAATAGTTAATCTGAAATTATAGTAAAACTGTTTCACGAACTCTTTAAAGTTTTTGATTTCATACATATACGGAAAAAACGATTGTACAGGTTTTGAATTATATTCATAAATCCATTCAGGAGGTAAGTCATCTAAATCGGAACCACTTTTAATTTCTTGATAATTCCTTTTTTTTACTGGGAATATCGGTTGATCAAGCTTATACTTAATTCTAAAAACGAATTGGATTGGTGCAAGAGGCTCTGTTAAACTATTAACTTGTCTAAATACAGTATCAATTGCTGAAAGGTTCTTGGAGGATAGTTGTGATATGTTATCCAATTGCGTTATACTTGTTTGTTGCTTCTCTTGTAGTCCTGAAATAGATTTTATTGCCCCCCCCAAATTCGTTACTGTTTTTTCTTGTAGTGTTTTTGTATTTTCAGCAATTGACTTTACTCTGTGTGTTAAATCGTTAACCTCTTTTTGATTATTTATAGTTTGCTCAAATTGATTTTGAATATAGTAAGATGTCCGAGTTAAATTTTCTCCAATTTGTGTGTTTAATTGATTTATTCTGTCAAATTGATTGTCAAGACTATCTTTTGTTTTTTTTAGTAACAATTCAGTACTATCACGAATACTTTTTATTGTATTTGTAAAGTTTACGTTTGTTTCCCGTTCTTTTTGCTTATCTGATAACTTATCAAAAAGATAAGTTAAACCAACCGAAAATAGAAATATGCCTATATACCATCTTCCTGAAGGTTTTAGCCTCTTAGTATCTTTATCAGCAAAATCTGTAGTTACAGCAAAAACAGCTAGACCAGCAGTAATTACAACTGTCAGTATTTTAAGAATTTCCAATAACATAACTGTTGGTTTTATAATTATACGCAACTCAAAATATAAAGTGGGGTATGTTTAATCAATAAATATTCCAGAGTATAGTCAATGTAACACAAGAACTTCTTTTCTATCATATTACTTATTGTCTTCCCTAAATACCTTTTAAGGTCAGAAGTGTACTTTTCCTGATCTTTTTCGACTTTGTGGGTGTTGCTTTTACAAACAAACATTTCATCAATCCCCTACCCCTTCTTCAACTTCACCACACCTTCAGTAGTGGTACTTCTAATTACTTTTAGTGAAATGGTTTGGGTGGTATAGCCTGTGGCGGTAATGGTAAAGGTTTGCTTGCCAGTGCGTACACTGTCAAATGTGGCAATGCCTTCTTCGTCTGTTTCTATAGTTTTTTTACCAGTAGTCACTATGGCGTTATCTATCGGGTTGCCTGTTTCGGCATCATCAATATGTAGCAATACACTATTGCTCCGCACACCAAGTAGTATCAGCTTACTTGCAGCATCAAATTTTTCAGCTAGTGTCGTACCCTCAAAATAACTATCTATTAGGTAGTTCATATGGTCTATGGTTACATCTAGCTTATCAAGCAGTTTTATTATTTGGTTAGTGCCTAGTATTTTCTTGGTTTGGTTGGTAGTGGTAGGTGTATCTTTTGCATTGGCAAAAGCAGTAATAGCAGTAGTCATCTCGGTAACATCGGCTAGGGTAATATTAGTAAGCGTCGCTAAGTTGTCTTTTATTAAATCTTTAACCGCAGTGGCACGGCTAATAGCAATATCGGCACTGCCAATGGTATAGTATTTTTCAGGATGGTCAATACCTTGTGAGAGGGCTGTATTGCCTGCCCTAGTGGCTTTTACTACGCCTCGCTTGGCAAATTTTACAATAGTTTTAGCCATGGTTTCTCGCAAGGCATCTTTAGTAGCTGTAAGCCCTGTGGTATCTTGCTGTTGCAAGGCTGCAGCTTTTGCTAAATCTGCCATTAACGCATCAAATTCTGCTTGTTCGTCAGCATAGCCAGGTATGGTAGCTAGTTTGGTGGCTTCTTCGGTGTTAAAGGTTTTAATTCGCTTACCCGCATCCCATCGGGCTTCGTTTCGGCTAGTCATTTTTAAGCGTAGTTTAGTATTAGTTAATTGGTTATTTTTCTGTAATAACAGCGAGAAAAAAAAGATGATTGCTAGTCTTGCGAAATATATAGTCGTCTGTAGATGATTGCTTATTCTGAATATGAATGTACAAAAAATATCTTATGCGTGATTATTATTTTTTTAATTTTAAGGGCATTTTAAGGTTTTGGTAATATAAAGCCGTATTGACATCTATTTATACGCAATTCAAAAAAGGTTTCGACTTATTTATTTTACATAAACCTGTATAAACTAAGCTATTCTACCTTGCTAGTAAGCTAATACTAGCATTGATACAGCAGATACCAATGTAATAGGGCTTTACTTATTACGTTAAAGGCAAGATACCTGTGTTAAGAATGGAGATACTGATGTTTAATAGGCAGATACCAATGTTTAATGCTGAGATACCGATATTGAATACCTAGATACCATTGTTTTACATTAAGAAACCTTTGTTGAAAACCAAGCTACCATGGTTTAATGCCATCATACTAGCATTAAACAAACAAATACCAGTATTTACAGTAAAGAAACTAGTATTTAATAACAATTAACCAAAGTGCATGGTAGCAATTGCTGCATAAAGTATTTACGTGTGCAATTAGATGCTTCGTAAACTCAGCACAGGCAGCACAAAAGCTGGTTACAAAAAACTATTTTACAGATTTATACACCACACCATCTTTCATTACAAATACCATCTTGCCCATGGCTTTAATGTCTTTGGTTGGGTCGCCATCTATGGCAACAATATCGGCTAGTTTATTGGCTTCAATAGTGCCAACTAAATCGCTAATACCAATTAAATCAGCGGCTTTTACAGTGGCGGTTTGTATGGTTTCTAAAGCAGGCATACCAGCCTCGTTCATGTAGAAAAATTCCATCCAGTTTTTGCCGTGTGCATATACACCTGCATCGGTACCAAACGCAATAGGCACACCAGCTTTATAAGCATTGGCAAATGTGTTTTGAATTTTAGGGCCAATGGCTAAGGCTTTAGGCGTAACTAAATCAGGATAATAACCGGGCTTTTTGGCGCTGTCGGCTACAGATTTACCAGCAGTAATTGTAGGCACGAAATAAGTGCCTTTCTGTTTCATGAGTTGCATAATTTCTGGTGTCATGTAAGTGCCATGTTCTATAGAACTAACGCCAGCCAATACCGCACGTTTCATGGCTTCTGCCCCATGACAATGCGCTGCTACCTTAAAACCATAATCTTTTGCTGTGCTAATGATAGCGGTAATTTCAGCCTCGGTAAATTGTGGATTTTCGCCACTTTTTGCTACGCTTAATACACCACCACTAGCGGTAATTTTTATTAAATCGCTACCTTCTTTATAGCGCTGCCTTACCGCTTTCATACAGTCGTCTGCACCGTTTACTACACCTTCTTTTGGTCCAGGATCACCCATTAAATCTTTACGGTAACCATTGGTTGGGTCAGCATGGCCACCTGTGGTTGCAATGCTTTTGCCAGCAGTATATACACGAGGGCCTTTTACCAAACCTTTATTAATAGCATTGCGCAGCGAAATATTTACACCACTACCACCTAAATCTCTCACAGTAGTAAAGCCAGTCATTAACGTTTTCTCAGCAAATACAGTGCTTTTGTAAGCAATATCAGCAGGGTTTTGTGTAAAGCCGTCTGCATATTTGGTAGGGCTAGTTTCTTCTTCAAGATGCACGTGACAGTCTATTAAACCAGGCATTACAGTATAAGCTTTCAGGTCTATGATTTTATCGGTTGCAGTAGCTGTAGCATATCCTTTTTGAACATCAACAATTTTATTTTTCTCTACAATAATAGTCATTTCTTTCAACATGGTAGCGGTTTTTGTATCTACCAATTGACCACAATAGATGTATGTTTTTTGCGCAAAAGCGATGATAGAAAAAGCCATTAAAAAGCTAAGCAAGAGGTATCTCATAATGCAAGGTTTAAGTGGGTAAGATAGGAAATTATGAAACTGAAAAGTAAATAGGAAGCTGTAACTAATGAAATAGACTGTCTCGAAAATGCGAGGCAGCCTATTTTATCATTGAAAATTCGTTTTAATTCGCCCCAATCAGCGTCATCAGCGTTCCAATCCTACCCTTTTTTCCACTTACGTAATTGTTGTAGCAAAGCTCTCAAATCCTTTGGTGGCTCTGCTTCTAGATGGTAGGTTTCTCCATTTAACTCAAACTTTAGCTTGTAAGAGTGTAAGCCAAGCCTACCTAAAATTGGTCTTTCTTCCTCCTCTTTTTTAGCAAGATTAAAGTTCTTTTTCAAAGATGAAATAAGTACAGGTTTTCCATCACCATAAATAGCATCACAGGCTATACTATGGCCCATGTATTTCATGTGCACACGTATTTGGTGTGTGCGCCCTGTATGAATTTGAAATTGTAACCAAGAGTAAATTCTAAAATTTTCAAGCACTTCATAATCTGTAACCGAAGGCTTGCCTTTGGCATTGGTAACCATCGTACCATTTTTAGCAGGATGTTCCATAATGCCGATGTTGATGGTGTCTTTTTCATTCATCAGCGTACCATTTACCAAACCCAAATAATACTTCTCAACTTCTCTGCCTTCAAACAATTGTGATAGTGCTTTGTGGGTCACTTCATCTTTGGCAAACACAATAATGCCACTTGTATCTTTATCTAAACGATGTACGGTAAATATTTGGCCGTATTTAGCTATCAAAAAATCTTTCATCGATGGCTCACTCTGCATTCTATCTGGTATAGATAACATGCCTGAGGGCTTGTTCAACGCAATGAATAAGTCATTTTCAAATAAAACATCCAACTTCATAGTTATAGTTTTCACCACATAGGCAAATAGGCATATAGCTTTGATTATCTCATGCTTGATAATTTATCTGCCACCAATGTTTATTATGGAATTAATTGAGACATTAAACTGCTAATCAGCAAGATTTTGCGGCTCGGCTTTAGGTGCTTTTTTAGTAAAAGATTGGTTCATAAACTTTAAAGAACGTATTTCATTTTCGTTTAAAAAACGCCATTTACCACGCTCAACATTTTTCTTGGTTAGGTTGGCAAACATTACTCTATCCAAGGCTTTTACTTCGTAGCCAAGATGCTCGAATATTCTGCGTACAATTCGGTTACGACCGTTATGAATTTCAATACCAACATTGCTTTTATCGCCAGTATCAGAATAAGCCAAGCTATCTGCATGTGCTTCACCATCTTCTAAATTAATACCGCTTAAAATACTTTCAAAGTCACGTTTGGTTAATGGCTTATCTAATTTAACAGAATATACTTTTTTCACTTGAAAGCTAGGATGCGTAAGCTTTTGCGCCAATTCACCATCGTTGGTTAATAGCAAAACACCTGTTGTGTTTCTATCCAATCTACCCACAGGGTAAATGCGTTCTGGTGTAGCTCCTTTTAGTAAATCTAACACGGTTTTTCTACCGTCTGGATCAGAAGAAGTGGTTAAATAATCTTTGGGTTTATTCAATAAAATGTACACTAAATTCTTCTTTGCAAAAATCTGTTTACCCTTTACTTTCACTTCGTCTTTCGCAGAAACTTTGTAACCTGGTTCGTATACAATATCACCGTTTACGGTTACTAAGCGTTGCTTAACCAATTCAGCAGCTTCACGCCTACCACAAACACCTGCGTGTGCTATAAACTTATTCAATGGCATATCCTCAGTTGCAGTGTCTGCGGCTTCACCAGTTTTTGCCCTTGGCTTAGTGCCTATTTCTGGTTTAAAATATTTGTCGCTATTACTGCGAACGTAATTTTTGGAGAATTTTTTGTCTGCCTGAGGTTTGTCTTCTCTCGGCTTTGTGGCGGCCTTTTTAAAAGGTGCTTTTGCAGCGGGCTTTTCTGTGCTTACAATGCCATGTAGTTTTTCGTATTTTTCTCTGCGCTTTTGTTCGCCTACCGCTTTGGCTTCAGCTTTCGCTTTGCGCTTCTCAACCCTTACCATTTCTTTTTTCTTAGCCCCCTTTGGTTCATTATTCATGAACTTGTCAAATGCATGTTTTGCCATAATCTTTTCGTTTGCTGTTTTTCAACAGGTAACACGAAGGTAGGGCAGATTGGGGATTTATGATTTTTGATTTGAGATTGGCAGATTTATAGTTACTAATTGCAGGTCATTGGCAAGCGTAAGTAGCGGAAAATTAACTATTGACTATTGACTATTCACCACTCACTTCTCACTAACAACTACTCATATCTCAATGCCACAATAGGATTTAGCTTAGAAGCTTTCATAGCAGGATAAATACCTGCACCTAAGCCTACTAACGTACAAATAATGATACCTGTAATAACCCAGCCCCAAGGCAGTATAAAACCTGTGCCTAATACCAAGCTAAACAAATTGCCTACCAAAATACCTAGGATAATGCCAAAGAAAGCTCCTAATAAGCTGATGATAATGCTTTCAAATAAAAACTGCCTACGAACATCTACACGTTTGCCACCAATGGCTTTTATTAAGCCCACTTCTTTAGTACGTTCGCTTACTGCCACTAGCATAATATTCATTAAGCCAATAGCTGCACCTGCCAATGTAATTAAACCAATTACGGCTGCACTGCCTGTAATACCTCCAAGTAACCCAATAAATATCTCGGCAAACTTGTCGCTTTTTTCTATTACAAAATTGTCTTGTTCTATTGGTTCTAGCCTGCGGATAGAACGAAACAGCGATGTGGTTTCACCAATGGCTGCATCCATTTCGGCAATATTATTTACCATTACACCTATGCTAAATGATGGCGATGCAATAGGCAAGCGTTTTACATTCAAATAGGTGGTTAATATCGCATCATCTTGACGCAAAAATGAACTTGTACCTTTTGGTTTTAGCAAGCCAATAATACGGTATTGTAAGCTACCCACACGTATCACTTTGTCTATACAACGTTCAGGATTATCGCCAAATAACTTAGTAGCTACATTGCTACCTATCAAGCACACGTTACGGCCAGAACTCACATCTAAACTACTAAAATTTCTACCCAATGCTAGCTTGTAGCCACTTACGTTAAGGTAGTTTTCATCGCCACCGAGTAATGAACAAGTAGGATTTGTTTTTTTATCGCCGTAAGTACATTCTAAACTATTATTGGTGGCACGAATAGAAATAGCTATCGTAGCAGGATAAGTAAACTGTGACTTAAACAATTCTGCTTCTTCTTTGCGAATAGGCTTATCTAAATTCGATTTTTTTTCTTTCTGCCCTACCTTGCCTAGTGTTGCTGAACTTGGCCCACCAAAGCGCACTTTAGAGTCTTTAAAGCGCAAGCTATACCCATTAGCCCCCATAAAAGAGAAGCTTTCTTTCAGGTATTGATTCATAGCGCCGATAGCCGTGATAATACCTATTAAAGCCATAATACCAAAAGCAATAATGGTAACGGTAATACCTGTACGCAATCTATTGCTTCGCACAGTTCTAAAAGCTATTAAAAAAGAATCAGCGGTGGTCATGCGGGGAAAGTTATGTAGCAATATTACGATAATGTGGTGAAGTAACTGAGAGATAATTCAGTGATGAAAGTCCTTGTAAAAAGCCCCACAACGATCTGAACGTACAAGTGTGGACGCAACAATGTTTCATAGCAGTACAAAAGCTAGTTACCCAAACAAAACAGCCGAAGCGGTTAACTGTATCGGCTGTTTTGTATAAAACGCTATTAATTATCTTAACAAACCTGCTGGTACTGGTTTTTCTAGCAAGTATTTGTAAATAAACTTGGTTTTAAGGTTGGCAAAGTGTGCGTTGCGGGCTGGTAAATTGCCCCAACCATGTCTGCCTCCTGGGTAAAAGGTCATTTCAAAATCTTTGCCTTTGTCTTCTAAAGCCGCTACTAACTGAAGGCTGTTTTGTAGGTGTACGTTATCGTCTATGGTGCCATGTACAATTTGTAGTACACCTTTGTATTTATCTATGTAGCTAAATACGCTGCTGCTTTTGTAGCCATCTGGGTTTTCGTCTGGTGTGTCCATAAATTTCTCGGTGTAGTGGCTATCGTACAAGCGCCAGTCTGTAACGCTACCACCTGCCATAGCATGTGTAAATACATCGGCACCATAGGTTACTGCCATGCAGCTCATGTAACCACCGTAGCTAAAGCCTGTAATGCATATTTTTTTAGGGTCGCCACCACCATTGGCTATAAACCATGTAGCCATAGTTTTATAGTCTGTCATTTCCCAATAGCCAAGGTTGCGATGCATATAGTTTACGCCCTCTTTACCAAAATGGCCGCTAGCTCTATGGTCAAAAGCCACTTGAATTAAACCTTCGCTTGCATAAAACTGGCGATTGTTGCTCCAATTCCAAGTATCCATTACAGTACCTGCATTTGGCCCACCATAAATGCTAATGAGCATTGGGTATTTTTTGCTTGGGTCGTAATTGGTAGGCCAAGTAACTACGGCTGGTAATTCGTACAAACCATCATCACTTTTTATGCGAATCAATTCAGTTTTAGCCAATGGATAATTAGCCATTTCACTACCTTTTGCATCGCCAAGTTCTTTTACTATTTTACCTTTTGCATCTACCAAAGTCATTTTAGTAGGTGTAGTTACATTGCTGTAAGTGGTAATAAAGTATTTACCATTTGGTGATAAGCTGATTTGTGCATGGTTATAATCGCCAAAAGTGAGGCGTTTTAAATCGGTACCATTCATTTTTACACTGTAAAAATCTATACGAGCTGTATTCTCTTTACTACGTGCAGTAAAGTAGATGATGCCAGCTTTTTCGTCTATCATTTTTACATCTAGCACTGTAAACTTGCCTTGTGTGATAGGATTTTTTAACGTGCCATCCATATTGTGTAGGTACAAATGGTTCCAGCCTGTTTTATCGCTGTTTAAAATAAAGCCAGTTTTATTGTCTAAGAAAGTAATTCTACCACCAGCACCATCTTCTAAGTCAACCCAAGTTTTTTGAGTTTCAGTATAGAACTCTTTCTTAGCGCCGGTTGCAGGGTTTACATCGTACAGTTTTAAGTTGTCTTGCCCACGATTAATCCACTGCACAATTAGGCTTTTGCTATCGGGTTTCCAAATAGGCCAGCCAAAATATTGGTCGTCTTTGTCGTTAAAATCTGCCCACACCGTAGCACCACCATCAGGATTTACAAAACCCACTTTTGTTTCGGGGTTTTTATCGCCCACTTTAGGGTAGCGAGTTTCTTCTAAGCTACCATGTTGCCCATCGCTATTGTAAATAGGAAACATCGGTACCATGCTTTCATCAAAGTGCATGTAGGCTAGTTTTTTGCTATCAGGGCTCCACCAAAAAGCACGATAGCGTGTAGGGCGGCCAAAAATTTCTTCATAATACACCCAACTTGCATAGCCGTTTAGTGAGGTAAAGCTACCATTAGTAGTCAACTGGGTTTCTCTATTAGTTACTAAATTGTAAGTGTATAAATTGTTGTTTTTAGTATAGCCAATGTAGTTACTATCTGGCGAAAAAGTTGGATTTTTCTCTTCGGCTTTATCGTTGGTTAAGCGTTTTTCTTCGCCATTGCTGCGCCAATACAAATCGTTGTCTTTAACGTAAACAGACTTGCCGTTTGTAGGTGCAGCATCTCTACCAAAGCCACGACCAGCAGGCATCGCAGTAGCAGCAGATGGTGTTAAAGCACCAGTTTTAATATCTAACACATAATTTTTTGCGGCAGAATCTGGATGGATTTTTTGATTTAAAATCACATGCTCATCATCTACCCATTTCACCACTACTGGTAAGGTATTGTAAAAGTTTTTCGGGGTTTTATTGGCCAATAAATCGGCAGTGGTAAACTGCTTTTGCTGTGCCAATGAAGCATTTGCAACAATTGAAGCTGATAATAACAACAGCCATTTAGATGTACTCATACGTAAACTAGGTTTGAGCAATGAAGATAAGGGGAAAAGAAATTGTGTATTTACTGTGGCTAAAGTATTGGATGAGTGGTGGGCTTTTAATAAAATAATTTGCGCACAACAACCAATGTTCATGCACATTTGTAATGCTAAAAACAATACTACATGAAGCATTATTTACTAGGTATTTTACTAACTGCAACTATTACAAGCAGTAAAGCACAAACGCATAAACTAGAAAAGATTTGGGAAACAGATACGGTGATAGCCATACCAGAATCGGTATTGCCTGATACCAAGAAAGGTTTGTTGTACGTATCGCTAATAGATGGTGCACCGTGGGCAGCCGATGGTAAAGGTGGTGTAGGCATTTTAGATGTAACTGGCAAAGTGCTAAATAGTAGCTGGATTACTGGTTTAAATGCACCAAAAGGTTTAGGCCGTGTAGGCAATAGCTTGTACGTAGCAGATATAAGCGAAGTGGTTGTAATAGACATTAAAAAAGGGGCCATAGAAAAGAAGATAGCTATTGATAGTGCTACAGGTTTGAATGACATTACCGTAAACGATAAAGGCGAGGTATTTGTATCTGACTCAAAAACTGCGAAGATTTGGAAAATTGTAAATGGTAAAGCAAGCCTTTACCTTGAAAATATGAAAGGTGTAAATGGCTTGAAAGCAGTGAAAGATGAGCTGTATATTTTGTCGGGTAAAAACTTTGTAAAAGCAGATGCCAACAAACAACTAACCACTATTGTAGAACTACCACAAGCAGGTGATGGCTTAGAACCTGTAGGTAATGGTGATTTTATTGCTACATCGTGGAGCGGCTATATATTTTATGTGTATGCTGATGGTAAATATGAAACGCTGCTAGACACACATTTAGATAAATTAAACACAGCAGATATTGGTTACGATGCTGCTAAACGCATCTTGTACGTGCCTACTTTTAATGCCAAAAAGATTATCACATTTCTTGTAAAAAAAACACACTAAAAAGCCCAATCATTTTACGATAGGGCTTTTTTATTTACTAGTAATTATTTCTTCTTGGTGGAGGACCATTTCTTCTATCATTATTACCATAACCACCACCGCTACGATTACCACTACCATAGCCACCACGGTCATTGTTACCGTAAGAACTTGGTGCTTTTCTCGGTTGGTCTTCTGCTTGTTTTACAGCAATCTTTTTACCCATCATGGCTACACCATCTAATAATTGCATAGCTTCTTTTGCTTCTGCCTCATTTAGCATATCTACAAAACCGAAACCTTTACTTTTACCCGTTGCTCTATCTATTATAATTTGAGATGATTTTACTTCGCCGTATAATTCAAACATTTCTTTTAAATCTGCTTCATCAAAATCGCCAGTTAAGCCTGCTACAAATAGCTTCATAGTAATAAATTTGTGTAAAATTAAAGGTTGAAAGTGGTATTCGATAGATTTTTGTGCGAATAGAATCGTTAAATTCCTTGTTTAATAAAACACACCTATAAACTGATGATTATTATACGTAGAAGCACAAAAAAAGGATTGCAAATTTTGCAATCCCTGAAAAAAGTGACCCGGATTGAACTACTTATTACTACCCTATTTGCGCCAAAATACGCTACAACTCAATAAAATCAATACTTTCAGCATATCTATAGTGCAATGCAATGTTCAAAAAAGTAAGCAAATGTGCATATTGTTTACCCCAATGTTTACCCCAGTTTGCATTCTTTTACGTATCTTAGTGTAAACCAATGCAATTTACAAATGCCTAGTGTATCAATTGTTTATCGTAAAGATAAGTTAAATAAGAAGAATGAAGCCCCAATCCATTTTCGTATCATTAAAGACCGCAAAATTAGTTATATAACGGCTGGCTTTATGGTCAAGTTCGAAGATTGGGATTTTGATAAGAACAAAGTAAAGTCTAAACATCCTAATAGTCAACGCTTTAACTCATATCTATCTCATAAGTACACAGAGTTACAAGACCAAGTATTTGAACATGAAACGCTTACTAAATCCAATACCGCCAAGCAGCTAAAGTCTAAGGTGTTTGGTAAAAAGCCTGTTGATTTCATACCATTTGCAACGCAGCAAATAGCTATTTATGAGGCAGAAGGCCGTGTAGGTACTTATGATAAAAATAAAGCTATCATTGAAAAACTTAAAAATTATATCGGTTCAAACAGTCTTACCTTCCAAGATTTCACCCCCGATTTTCTTGATAAATACCAAACTTACTTAAAAGTAGAGCTGAAAAATAAAACTAACACGGCAAATAATAGCTTCAAGTTTATAAGTCAAATGTTTAAAAAAGCATATAGTCTTGACTTAATAGAACATAGTTTAAACCCCTTTAACAAGTTTAAAATAAAGGAAGAAAAAACACAACGTATTTATTTAACAGAAGAAGAACTGCAAAAGATTATTGATTATAAAACTGTAGCAGGTTCAAGAATGGATGTGCATAAGGATATGTTTGTGTTTGCCTCTTACGCTGGCGGCATTCGTGTATCAGATATGTTACAGTTAAAATTTCAAAACTTTGATGGCTCAAACCTCAATATCACTATGCGAAAAACAGGTGGTCAAGTTTCTATTAAAGTTCCCAATTTCGCATTAGAAATATTAAACAAGTATCGCAATGCCGATAGTAAACCATCTGATTACATCTTTCCAATATTACACCCTACTTTAAATATTGATGATGCCAGGGAATTAGATAATGCAATAAGCAATGCAACAGCTTATCTTAATAAAAATCTTACTTATATTGCCAATAAACTTGAATTAAACAAACAACTTAGTTTTCATATCAGCCGCCACACATGGGCAACCAGAGCATTACGTAAGGGCATTTCTATTGATAAAGTTTCTAAATTGATGGGGCATTCTCAATTACGTGAAACGCAGATATACGCTAAAATTGTTAATGAAGAACTTGATAAAGCAATGGATTTATTTAACTAAGCCTTAAAAAATAAAGCAATGAGCGGTGGTGGTTTCTTTTTCAGTGAACTCGAAAGTTTTTTTATTGAAGATGCAGTAACTGAACTGCGATATTTTAATGCAAAAGCTTACGAAAATTTTGATGCTAGTGACATGCCTACAGAAATAGAGTTATATTTTTCAGGTAAGTTATTTCACCTTTGCCAGAGGATGTTTTATGACAACATAGAGAACCTTTCAAATGCAAAACTTGGCAAATACATGAGAATTTCATTTTCTCAAATTGAAACACATAATCCTATAAATAGGTATCAAGAACTAGAAGAAAGTTTTTGGCGTTTTCGTAACTCTCGTATTTCAGAGTTTAAAGTTATTGATAAATTTCATGTAAATTTCTTCAAAGGTTACTATACGGCTTATGTTAATACGTTCGGTTTGTACAAACAATTCATAATAAACGTATTTGCGGATTATCAAAAAGGTTTACTATCAAATAATTTCGAATCAAACATTCGAGAAAATCATGAGCTTCAGCAAGTATCAGATACTAAGCCTAAACTCAAAACAAACCTTTCTGTACCTCAGTTAGCTTATTTGTTTAAGATGCTTATGAATGTTAAGCCAGCAATTTTCAATACAAGTTCGAACAAAGAAATATACCAATTCATTGAAGCCAATTTTACCACGAAAGGAAAAGAAGATAGTGGCCCTACAGTTGCCAAATTAAATAACTTATATAGCAATGTAGATAAAGCAACCGCTAGTTTTTGGGTAGAAAAGCTAAAAAAAATGCTAGAAGATACTAGAAAAATATAAAAAATAACATAGCCACAACCCTTGCTATTATTGCATTACAGCAGGGGTTGTACAACCCCTTACAACCTTTTTATTTGCACCGCCTATCCCATTTTTGCGCTAGTGAATTATTTAGTAACAAGCAAAACTTAAAAACAAATGGAAGTTGTAACCATCCAATCAGAAGCATTCAACTTGATAGTTGACAAAATCGAATCTGTACACAAAAGGCTCGATGCAAAAGAAAAAACACCAAAAGAAATTTGGCTCGATAATACCGAGTTAATGGAAATGCTTAAAATCTCAAAGCGTACAGCCCAAAGCTACCGTGACCAAGGCGTTATTTCTTTCTCACAAGTAGGTGCTAAAATTTATTATCGCCTGGCAGATGTTGAAGCCCTTTTAAACAAGCACTACCACAAAGCTTTTAAAAACTAAAAGCCACCACTTGCCCTTTGGTTAATAGTGCGGCCGCCTATTAGCTAACTACCAATTTATTTATTGTGTCATGCTTTTCGTCAATCTCACATTTGGCGTAAGGGCTTTTTATTGCCTTTTAAATAACAAATAAGTATGCCTTTACATACTAGTACCTTACTATTGCCTTTACCCAAGCAAAGTATTACACCAAAGGAAACATTAATTAATACTTGGGGTGTTTATTTAGATACCTTCAATTGGCAGTATTACTGCACTTTCACCGCAGTAAAGCCCATGTCTTTAATACTTGCACGTTCGTCTATGGTAAGCCTACACAATGCTTTAAACAAGCAATACTCACCTGTACAAATGTTTTGGGTGGCAGAGCCTTTTGATACAAAATATGGTTATCACACACATGCCTTACTATCACTTAACCTACCCATCAATAAAAAAACAGAAACAACCTTAAAAAACAATTGGGCTACAGTTGTTGGCGGCAAGTCTACCAAATTCTACAACCGTACACTCATTATGCCTTATATAAAAAATTGGGGGGCTAATTTTTATTTAAGTAAGTACCTTCATAAGCATTCCTGCGACCATGATTTTTTTGTGTAACCAAAATCAGTTACGCTTTAAAATTTGCGAGCATTATATTTGAAAATAATTCTTTATTCAAGTTACAACGATTTTATAACTGTATGTCAGAAGACCAAAAGAAACAACTAGAACAACAGCTTTGGAATATTGCCAACACACTTCGTGGCAAAATGGATGCAGACGAGTTTAGAGATTACATACTAGGCTTTATCTTCTATAAGTATTTGAGTGAAAAAATGCACATTTATGCCAATACTATTTTACAAGAAGATACAATTACTTACGAAAAAATTAATGAATCAACCGACGAAGGCAAAGAATATTTAACCGCTATTAAAGAAGAAGCCTTAACCACTTTAGGCTATTTCCTTAAACCTAGCGAATTATTTAGCCAAGTAGCAAAACGTGGCAATACCGTTGCTGCCGAAGCCACAGAAACCAAAGAAGACAATACCCAAAAAAGCAATTTCATTTTAGCAGACTTAGGCAATATTTTAAAAAACATTGAGCAAAGTACAATGGGTACTGATAGCGAAGATGATTTTGATAACCTGTTTGAGGATTTAGATTTAACCAGTACCAAACTAGGGCGTACCGAAACCGAAAAAAACACGCTTATTGCCAAAGTATTGGCACATTTAGATAATATAGATTTTCAATTAGCCAATACCGAGTTAGATGTTTTAGGCGATGCTTACGAATACCTCATTGGTAAGTTTGCAAGTGGTGCAGGTAAAAAAGCAGGTGAGTTTTATACACCGCAAGAAGTTTCTACTGTTTTAGCCCGGTTAGTTACTATTGGCAAGCAAAAAATAAAATCTGCCTACGATCCTACTTGCGGTTCGGGTTCTTTACTACTACGCATTAAAAAGCAAGTTCAAGAAGTAGGTAATTTCTACGGGCAAGAGCTTAACCGTACTACTTACAACTTAGCACGTATGAACATGATTTTGCACGGTGTGCATTATCAAAAGTTTGATATAAGGCAAGAAGATACTTTAGAAAAGCCGCAGCATTTTGATATGCGTTTTGAGGCTATTGTTGCCAATCCGCCATTTTCTGCCCATTGGAGTGCCAGCCCATTGCACATGAGCGACGACCGTTTTAGCCAATACGGCAAACTAGCCCCAACCACCAAGGCAGATTTTGCTTTTATACAGCACATGGTGCATCAATTAGCCGATAATGGTACGATGGCAGTGGTAGTACCACATGGCGTTTTGTTTCGTGGTGGTGCTGAGGGGCATATAAGGCAATACTTGATAGAAGACCGTAATTATTTGGATGCAGTAATAGGCTTGCCAGCCAATATTTTTTATGGTACTAGCATACCTACTTGCATTTTGGTATTAAAGAAATGTAGAGAAAACCCCAACGATATTTTATTTATAGATAGTAGCCAATACTTTGAAAAGCGTGGCAACCAAAACTATTTAAGGGAAGATGATATTGACCTGATTGTTGATACAGTAAAGCAGCGTACTAATGCAGCTAAATACAGCCAAGTAGTACCATTGCAACAAGTGGCCGATAATGCCTACAACTTAAACATACCACGCTATGTAGATACGTTTGAAGCAGAAGACAGTATTGATATTAATGCCATAGCCAGCCAGCTAAAAGCACTAGAAACCAATATAAAAACTACCGATGCCACCATTGCACAATTTTGTGCAGAGCTAAATATTGTAGCACCCTTTTAATACAGCTATATGGAACAGCAAAATATTATTATTTATAACACCAAAGATGGTAAGTCTTCTGTAACATTAATGGCAACAGATGGCAATGTATGGATGAGTCAGGCACAACTAGCCCAACTTTTCAACACCTCTAAACAAAACATAAGCCTACACATTATAAACATACTGGAAGAGAAAGAGTTAGACAGCAATTCAGTTGTAAAGGATTACTTGACAACTGCCGCCGATGGCAAAAATTACAATGTCACCTTTTACAGTTTAGACATGATTTTGGCCATTGGCTTTAGGGTACGTAGCAACCGTGGCACACAGTTTAGGCAATGGGCCAATACACACCTAAAAGAATACATGATTAAAGGCTTTGCCATGGACGATGAACGCCTTAAAAACCCCGATGGCCGACCCGACTATTTTGATGAATTACTAGCACGTATAAGAGATGTAAGAGCATCCGAAAAAAGATTTTACCAAAAAGTACGTGACTTATTTGCCCTTAGCAGCGATTACGATGCTACCGACAAAGCCACACAAATGTTTTATGCCGAAACCCAAAACAAAATACTCTATGCCATTACAGGGCATACCGCTGCCGAAATTATTGTAACCCGTGCCAACCCCAACCAACCCAATATGGCACTTACCAGCTTTAAAGGCAATGTAGTACGTAAGCAAGACATTTATATTGCCAAAAACTACCTTACTGCTACCGAATTAGATAGCCTAAACCGCTTTGTTGTTGTCTTTTTAGAAACAGCCGAATTAAGGGCACAAAACAGGCAAGATATTACCATGGATTTTTGGCGAGATAATATTGACAAAATAATACAACTAAACGATAAGCAGGTACTTAACCACAAAGGCAGCATTAGCCACCCACAAATGGAAAAGCAGGTAGAAGCTATATATGCACAATACGATGCCAACCGTAAACAAGCCGATGCACAACAAGCCGATGCCTTGGATTTGCAAGAACTAAAGCAGTTAGAAACCAAAATAAAAGCCAGCAAAAAATAATGGAAAAGCAAACAAACACACCTGCATTGCATTTTCCTGAATTTAAAGGCAAATGGGAAACGAAGAAATTGGGAGAAGTTTTCTCTATTTTTAATGGTTACGCTTTTCCGAGTAATGAAAGTGTAGACAATGGTGTTTTATGGGTTAAAATTGCAGATGTTGGAATTCAAGAAATGAAGAAAGAAAACATTTCATATTTACCAATAGATTTTAAAAATAAGCATTCTAAGTTTTTATTAAAAAAAGGGGATTTTGTAGTAGCCTTAACTAGACCAGTTTTAGGCGGTAAATTAAAAATTGCTCAAATAGATGATTTTTTCAATGGCTCATTACTCAATCAAAGAGTCGGTAGAATTGAAACGAATTATTCAAAAGTATTTATTTATTGCTATCTGCAAAAGGTAGAATTAATCAAATCCATAGAAAATAATATTGCTGGGTCTGACCCACCTAATTTATCACCCACTGAAATAAATTCAATTGAATTAATAATTCCCACATTACCCGAACAACAAAAAATAGCCAATTTTTTCACAGCTATTGACGAAAAAATACAAGCCCTACAACAAAAGAAAGAACTGCTACAGCAATACAAAAAAGGCATCATGCAGCAATTGTTTACCCAGCAATTACGCTTTAAAGATGACAACTGCCAAGATTACCCAGATTGGGAAGAAAAGAAGTTGGGTGATTGTTTAGATTACTTGCAACCAACCAATTATTTAGTTACAAGTACAGAATACGATGATTCATACAAGACACCTGTATTAACTGCTGGTAAAACTTTTATACTAGGATATACAAATGAAGAATACGGTATTTTTTCCAATAATTTGCCAGTCATAATATTTGATGATTTTACGACTGCTACACAGTTTGTGAATTTTCCATTTAAAGCAAAATCATCTGCAATGAAAATACTTATTGCAAAAGAAGGTGTGGATGTTAAATTTATGTATGAAGCAATGCAAATAATGAAATACGAAATCGGTGGTCACGAAAGGCATTGGATTTCAAAGTTTACACAAATTGAGTTACAAATACCATCATATAAAGAACAAACAAAAATTGCAAATTTCTTATCATCCATAGATGAAAAAATAAACCACACCCAAACCCAAATACAGCAAGCCACCCAATGGAAAAAAGGCTTGTTACAAACTATGTTTTGCTAAATAATTCACTTTTTTAGTGAACTTAATTAAATAACCACTAACTTTGAAAATCCTTAACCGAAAATGCTAATCGAATATGAAAAAGACTATCTGCGAGAGTTGTATGAAGATGGTAAAGCCAAAAAAAGTAAACACGTCTTTCAGAAGCAGATTATCGAGAAATACAAAATCACAATAGATAAGCTAAAAGCCGCCAATCGTATCGAAGATTTATTTCCCTTTGCTAGTTTAAATTACGAAAAGCTCACAGGCAAGAAAAGGCATTTAGAATCGGTTAGGGTAAACAATCAATATCGTATTGAGTTTATGAGTAGCATTGAAGGCGAAGAACCCGATTCAGTAACAATTTGTGAAATTGTAGAATTAAGTAACCATTACAAGTAGTAGCCCCACATGAAGCCAACCACCACCAACAACAGCATTCCATTTAAAGCCACCCATCCCGGTTCATTATTAAAAGACGAATTAGAAGCTAGAGAAATAAGCCAGAAAGATTTTGCATTACAATTAGGTGTAAAAGCTAATTTTTTGAATGAAATAATAAAAGGTAAGCGACCAATTACAGCAGATTATGCTATTCTCTTAGAATCTTTATTACAAATACCTGCCGATTATTGGTTACGTTTTCAATCTCAATACGAAATTCAAGAAGCTAGAATAAAAGAAAAAAACATTCTAAAGCTTGCAAATATTGGGCTTTGGGAAATAATAAAAGATTGTATCCCAGTTAACTATTTTAAAAAACTAGGGTATTTTGTAGATGACTTACCAAGTAACATCGCAAAAGTGCATGAGATGTTCAACGTAACCACAATTGATGAATTGGTTGGGTTAAAAGCAAAAGCACAATATAAATATTTCCGTAAATCAGATAAACTTACAGCCGATGATAGCCATGTACTTGCTTGGTCTGGTATTGTCAAGTATGAGGCAAGTAAAATGGAAGTAGAGCAATATAATGCTCAAAATATTGAAGAACTTACCCTAGAATTACAAGCTATCTTCTACAAGAATAAAGATGTTATTGAAAAGACAAAACAAAAGCTACAAGAATACGGTATCAAATTAGTAATTGTAGAACGGCCACAAGGTAAAACACCTATTGACGGTCTAGCCTTTTGGTCAGGCGATAACCCTGCTATTGCCTTAAGTATGCGTTACAACCGTGTGGACAATTTTGCATTTACAATTATGCACGAAATAGGCCATTTCGTATTGCATCTATCAAATAAATCCGATTCTGAAATTTTAGAATCTTCCAATAAGCAATCACCCATTGAAATTGAAGCAGACGAGTATGCTAAAGCTCATGTAATATCTAAATCACTTTGGGATGAAGTATGCAAAATAAAACAGCATAATGATGCACCAATCATTGCATTTTCAAAAAAATACAAAATACACCCTGCAATAATTTTCGGTCGTATTTGTAACCACAATGAAAACTTTAAGGTTAGTACAACAATAGATAAAACGTTGCATTAAATAATTTTATCTTAACTTGGCTTATAAATGTTTGTAATGGGTTTATTTTAGGTCAAAAACGATTTCGGTATAAACATTTGTTTATAAATAAATGTCCCAAATAATTATCAACATAATGTTCAAAACACTTTACTTTGTACCATCAACATGCCCCCCGTGCCTCTTTACAATGCATACTCGGGGGGCTTTCTCATTTTTATACCTGTCGTAAATGAAGTACGAAAAACTACCACTTAGTATAGATGCTCAAATTGCTTTACTGCAAGCAAGGGGGTTATCAATCAATAATATTGAAGAAGCAAAGCATTGTTTGGCTCATGTTAGCTATTACAGGCTAAGTGCTTATATGCTACCCTTTCAATTAAGAGATGGCTCTCACACTTTTTTAAAAGATACTTCTTTTAATATGGTAATGGATTTGTACAGTTTTGATAGAGAATTGAAGCTAATGCTATTTGATGCCATTGAGCGGATTGAAATTGCTATCCGTACCAAAATTATCTATACCTTATCGCTAAAATATGGTGGTCATTGGCAAGATGAAGCCAAACTATTTGCCAATAAAAATGTATTTTTTAGCCTACAAAAAAGCATTACCGACCATTGTTCGCAAAAACATAAAGAAACATTTATTGAGCATTACTTAAACAAATACGACGAGCCAGCCACGCCACCCAGTTGGATGAGTTTAGAAATTATTACCTTAGGTCAGTTATCGCAAGTGTACAATGCCATAAAAGATACAGCCATTAAAAAGGAAATAGCAGCCCATTTTGGTTTGTTTCCAGAAGTGTTGCAATCATGGGCACATGCTACTACTTATGTTCGGAATACCTGTGCACACCACAGCCGTTTATGGAATAGAGAATTAGGCGTTCGCCCAATTTTACTAACCATCAAAAAGCCCAAACACCCTTGGATAAGTCCATCCTATCATAACAATGCAAGGCTATACTATTTTCTATGTTGTACTTTTTATTTATTAAAAACAGTAAGCCCAGATGGGCATTTTAGAGACAAGCTTTTTTCTCTCTTAGAAAAACACAATACAGTACCCATACAATATATGGGCTTCCCTACTAATTGGCAAGATGAACCACTTTGGCAATAACTTACAACTTATAAACTATAACCTACCACTTACAACTTATATCGCACCATGTCTACACAACCCGAACAAGTTCTAGAAGATAACCTAGTAAAGCAATTGGGCTTGTTGGGCTATAGCATTGTTACCATAAAAGACGAAGCCGATTTATTAAAAAACCTAAAAGGGCAGTTAGAGAAACACAACCAAATCACGTTATCCAATACTGAGTTTGCACAAATATTAAACCACCTAAACAAAGGCAATGTTTTTGAACGTGCCAAAATTTTAAGAGATAAAGCCAAATACAATAAAGACAATGGCGAGGTAGGTTATTTAGAGTTCATTAATCAAGACCATTGGTGTCAAAACCAGTTTCAAGTTACCCAGCAAATTAGTATAGAAGGCACTTACAAGAACCGTTATGATGTTACCATACTTATCAATGGCTTGCCATTAGTGCAAATAGAATTAAAACGTAGAGGCTTAGAATTAAAAGAAGCATTCAATCAAACCAACCGTTACCACCGCCATAGTTACGGGGCTTCTAATGGCTTGTTTTTATACGTTCAACTGTTCGTTATTAGCAATGGTGTTAATACCAAATATTACGCTAACAACCGTAACCAATCCTTTAAACAAACCTTTTATTGGTCAGATGCTGAAAACAAAACTATTAGACAGTTAGAAGCATTTACAACAGTGTTTTTAGAGCCTTGCCACATTAGCAAAATGATTACCAAATACATTGTGCTAACTGAAGATAAAATATTAATGGTGTTGCGTCCGTACCAATATTACGCCACCGAATCCATAATTGATAGAGTAAAAAACAGCACAAAAAACGGGTACATTTGGCATACCACAGGTTCAGGAAAAACATTAACATCCTTTAAAGCAAGTCAGCTATTAATAACACTGCCGCAAATTCATAAAGTAGTATTTGTAGTAGATAGAAAAGACCTAGATTATCAAACCACCAAAGAATACAACAGTTTTGCCGAAGGCAGTATAGACGGTACAGATGACACTAGAATGCTTGTAAAGCAATTCTCAGGTGACTATTTAACCAAGGATAAAAAATTAAAAACTACTAAGCTTATCGTTACCACCATTCAAAAACTAAATGCAGCCATCAGCAAGCAATCGCATTTAGCCAAAATGGAGAAACTGAAAGACCAAAAAATCGTTTTCATATTCGATGAATGTCACCGTAGCCAGTTTGGCGAAACCCATAACCGTATAAAAGCCTTCTTCAACAATTTTCAAATGTTTGGCTTTACAGGTACACCCATATTTGCAGATAATGCAGTAAAAAATGCTTTAGGCTTGCGTACCACTAAAGAATTGTTTGACGATTGCTTACACAAATATGTTATTACCGATGCTATACGAGATGAAAACGTTTTAAAATTCTCGGTTGAGTATGTAGGTAGATACAAGCTAAAAGAAGATAGTAAAAACAACATAGATATTAATGTAGAAGATATAGATACAGCAGAGTTATTAGAATCCCCAGACCGTCTTAATAAGATTATCGATTACATCATAGCCAATCATAACCGTAAAACACACGAAAGAGCATTTACTGCCATGTTTTGTGTTAGTAGCGTCAATACCTTAATTAAGTATTACGACCTTTTTAAAGCAAAAAAAATAGCTGACCATCATGATTTAAAAGTAGCTACCATCTTTTCTTATGGGGTAAATGAAGACGACCAAGATGCAAATGGCTACTTACCAGAAAATACATTTGTTGCAAAAGATGATATACCTGTTTATGGCACACATTCTCGTGAAAAACTAGATGAATACATTGCAGATTATAACGCCATGTACAAAACAAAGTATTCAACTAAGGATAGCGATACTTTTTATAATTAACTCAAGTTGCTAGTTAATTTTCTTTAGCTGTAAAGCAAACAGGAATAATGCTATTTTCAGGAGGAAGCCTTTAATTGTTACTGCATGAATTGTTCTTAGGAACAATGCTTTGAGTTCACTAATGCTTGATTCTATTTGT
>NZ_JBQWIE010000040.1:0-32635 GCF_056745525.1 Parasediminibacterium sp. HNIBRBA5674
GATGTGAGCGAACATCCTGTGGAACGACCCCAAAAAAACAGCAATACAATTACTCTGGCAAAAAGAAACGTCATACGTTAAAAAGCCAAATAGTGGTTGAACAAAAAAGTGGTAAAATACTAGCGGTACACATCGACAATGGTCGCAATCATGACCCGATAGCTATTGATTTTCGATTATTCAAAGAAAGCCGTTTACCAATATTGCCTACTATCGAAATACAAGCTGATAGTGGTTATCAAGGCATACAACGTAAGCACACAAATAGTAAAATACCCATTAAGGGTAAAAAGAAAACACCACTTACAAACGCACAGAAAAAAGAGAACCACAAATTGTCTTCAACAAGGGTCGTAGTAGAAAATATTATTAGAACAATGAAAATATTTAGAATCTTAGCCGAAAAATACAGAAACAGAAGGAAACATTTTGCACTTAGAATTAACCTAATCCCTGCCATTTGTAATTACCAATTAGCAGTTTAATTTTATGTTAGAGGTCTCGTGCACAATTTCTTTTAATTTTCGTTTTTAAAGTTCTTTGCTTCCTCATAAAAATCACAAGTTTAATAGAATCTTGCTTAGTAGATAGTAAGATGGTTTTTGAAGTTTGCTTGCAAATTGTTTGCAAATTTAAAAAAGCCGCAAATGCGGCTTTTTTAAACTATTAAATACAAGTGCCTCAGGCGGGAACAATACCTTTTATGAAAACCCTTACTACCATTGAATTTCAGCGTTTTTGTATTTAATTTGGAACAACAGAGGAACAAATTTTGTAAAAACACCCCTTTTTAGCTACTATTCAATAATTATCTACAAGACTAAAATAAAACATTTTAGGCAGTTGGTAAAAATAATTCGGCTGGTAACTGAAAATAGTCTTTCAGCTTCTGAGCAATTTTTAAAGTTATTTCCCTTCGCCCCGAAAGGATTGAGGAAACATGCCCCTTGCTACCTATTATCGGTTCTAAGTCTTTTGCTTTTATACCTCTTTCATCCATCTTGTACTTAATGGCATCTAAAGGGTTTAATGTTGGTAACACATAATGCCTATTATCATAATCTTGTACCAATACAATTAATAACGCTAATTCGTCTGCCTCAGGTGTTCCCTCAGTAGCGTTAAAGATTTCCATTAGCCTATTACTTGCGTTGGTATAATCTTGCTCGGTTTTTAATATTTTCCAATTCATCATTCGTCTATTTTAAAGTTTTGTATGTTGGTATCAAAAGCAACAGTTTCAGCGTTTATTTTATCATATTCTTTATGCGTGCCAAACCAAATAACATAACAAGCACTTTGTACAAAATTGATTGAAACAATTAATCTAAAATCGTTGCCTTTAATATTAAAAATTACACGGTTATTGCCTACAATACTTGCGTTGCCATACACGTTTTTTAGTTCGTTAAAGTTGGCAAAACTGAACTTTGAAAACTCACTTACCCAAAGCAGTAACCCATTTTTTGCGTTTGGGTACTTGCTTATGTAATAATGGATAGTTCGTTTTACCAGTACTTTCATAGTGCGAATGTACGAAAGTTTTCAATTTGAAAACAAAAAAAAGGTAACCTCAATAGTTTAAATATTGTGTTTACCCTTAACTAAAATCTCTTTTTAGTGTTTATAAAAAGTTCCCGAAAATTAATCCTTTTCTAAAATCCCAAAATTCACCCATTAATAGCCCCGCCGTTTCCAGTCTGTCATATTCTACGCTTGTAATGCTTTTGCCTGTTGTAGTTTCAACACACATGCCAAAAGGTACGTTCAACCTGTTCCACATATCAGCAAGGTTTGTAGTGGCTTCTTTTGGGTAACAAATCCAACTTTGAGGCGGTAAAGCTTTATTTATTGGCGTGCCTTTGGCTACTTTTTTTAAAAGTTCAATTTTTTCTTTTCGTTCCATTACTTAAAAGTTATTTTATTACGTTGCATGTATTCTTCTAAATCCATACCTACCCTAATACTCTTATCATTTCTCATACGGGTTTTATAACGTTCCCTGTATTCTTTACCTGTAATTATTTCTTTTGTTGCATCACATTGGTAAGTATCGTTTGTTTCATCCACATACCATACTTCAAACGTTTCGGGTAATACTTCATTTATTGAACGTTCGCCTTTTGCAATACCTTTAAGTAATTCAACTTTTTGTTTTCTAGTCATTAGTGCTGTTTTTTAAACGGTCAATAATTTCGTCAAGTTGTTCGTCTGTCATTTTCTCAAAATCGGTGGCTAAGCTGGTAGCCTGTAATGTTGGTAATGCGTATTTAAGTAGCTTTTCAAACATCATTATTCTGTCTTTTGGCTCTAAGGCTTGCCAGTCGTTTTGTATTTGTTGCCTATTGCCATCTATAAAGCTGTTAATCCATTCTCTAAGGTTGCCCGTTACCTTATTTGGTTTGCCTTTCGGTCTGCCACCTTCGCCTTTTTTAAAGCTGGTTTTTGTATTTGCCATAAATAGCCCTATTTTATTTATTTATAATTAGTTTGTAATACCATTCTATAAAACTTTGCATATCCACAGCCACGTAATAAATACCGCCTGAGGCTTCTACACATTGCCGTTCTTTTATTTGATGTTCACTCATACGGTCTTTTGTGGCTTTGCATTTTACTTCTATGCTGCAATGCTTACCGTTTATTATGGCTGTTATGTCGGCTGTTCCCTTTCTAGTAGCTGAAGGTGTGTATTTCATTTTGCCATTTATTAGCCTATTTACACCCATGCAGTTAATACGGTTACAGTAATGCTTATTAAACTTTAAAAAGTCCATAATAGCGTTTGTAAGCCCGTTTGTAGTTGTATCAGTATAAGGCTTTAGCTTCATTGCTTTACCGCCTGAGGCTTTGTAAAATCCTGGTGCAGTTGCCTCTAAATATTGATGCTTTAAAGTTGTTAGTATGTTATGCCAATTCATTTGTAAAAAGTTGTTGTTATGAAAAATTGCTTTTTAGTTCTGTACTTTATTACACTACCTATTTTTAGTACCTTGTTTAATTATCTTATTATAGTTCGTGATGTTTTATTGTAAAAAAGTTGTAGCTAATCGGCAATTAAAAAAGCATTTCGGTTGTAAAAAGTTAGTGAAATAATTTATTAAAAGGGTAGGTTTTCAATCGGTTCTAAATGTTTGTGCTGGTTGTTTTTATTGTGTTTATCCTGTTGCCATAGTATTTGCTTTGCTGCTTCTTTGGCTTCTTTTTTATCTTGTTGCAATTGCTTTACTAAGTAGGCTTTTTTGTTCCTTTCTACTTCTAAGGTTAAAGCCTTCATAGTTAAATCGTAGCTACAAAAAACACCTTTGCCCCTAACAGTAACCAAGCCCCATGAAAGTTCTAGTTCGGTTCTTAATTTGTTACATTGGTAATGGTTATTGTATTGTGCTATTTCAGGCGAAAAGCTAGTGAGGGTTTTATTGCTGCCATCCATACGGGATAACATCAAAGCGTTATTAATCTTACAATATTTCTTTTTGCCGATAATGCTTCTAATAGCCAAGTGAGCAAGCAAACAAGCCCTTTGCAGTTCGGTTTTATCATTGTTCAAGTAATCTATCCAAACCGCTTTAGATATGCCTACAAATGCAGTTTTACGGGGCAAAGCTGCAAACAAATGTTGCCCCGTTTTTTCTGCATTGCTTAGATTGCTAAACGTTAAACCGAAATAATTTGCAGCATTTTTAAATTCGCATCCCTGAGCCGTCATAAAATCATAACAAGCGTAAGCAGCTACATTATACAACACCGCTTTACTATCTACTAAAAACCCCTTGTAAATCTCAATTGGTGCGTTCAAATAATCCTGAGCGGTTCTTTGCTTTGCCATCTTTTATTGATGAGTAGTTACATAGGTTGCAGCCTGTATTTGCTTTTCTTGTTGGCTGGTACTTGCATTACTAAGCATCCAAGCTTCTAACTTTTCACGGTCAAAAAATATCTTCTTACCATTAGGCTTGCTAAAGGGTATAATATTTTGATGCGTTAATTTATAAACGTATGACTTTGCATAGCCTAAAAATTGGCATCCCTGCTCGAATGTTAAAACTTTACTGTTTGAAAAATCCATTTTAAATAATTTGAGAATTAATAAAATGGAATAGCTATTCCTTATCTACAACTGCATTGCAAACGTAGAAACGAAAAGAAGTGAAAGAAGTAAGAGGAACTAAGTCTTAATTAAGATTAACCACAACCTTGTTTATTTTTTTATAAATATCGCTTTGTCTATCAATATTCTGTAACGCACCCGCAATTGTATTTGCATTCATTGGCTTTTGACTTTTTTTGCCTTTAAAACATTGGTTATTTTCTATAACGCTTTGCCATTCTTTCGATATAAAGCCCTTATTTGATAGGCAACTAAGTAAGGCAGCAAGGTTTATGTTATTAGTTACTTCGTAAGGTTTAGATACCTTACTATTAAAAATACTTTCTAAATCAGTTTGTAAAAATGGTTCTTTGAATAGTTTAATTTCGGTTACTAAGTCAAAAATTTTCCCAAGTTGCTCAAGTATTAATTTGCTTTCAAAGGTTTTTGCTGGTGCTTGTGTTTCTTTCAATTTTTCCTCTAAAAAATTAACCACATCACAAGAAAACTTTGCAAAGTCTTGGTTAAGAATTGGCTTTATTTCAGGATCAAATACTGAATAGTTTCCTGTATGTGCTTTGTAAACTTCCTTATTATCTCTAATAGTTAAATATTTCTTACCATAGATAACTTTTACATTTTCATCTTTACTACTTTCAATGTCATAAAGCTTGCCATACTGTTTCAAATTTTCCCGCCCTATCTGTAAAATCGGTTTTAACAATTGCTTTAATACTGTTGGATTTGGTGAAGTAACCATGTAATCATTAACCGAACTTTTAAACTTATCTAAATTGAAAAGGTGCAAATTAGTATGTATTAAAAATTGGTTGATAACATACTCATTCAATCCATTTTTTTTATTTGGTTCAAGTTGGGTTTGTAGTTGTTTGTTATAGAATTGTAAATTAAATTCAGTTAATTCTATTTGTTCCATTGGCTTTAACGTGACTTCAATGGGTTGAGCTGGTTGTTGTATCTCTTTTAATTTTTCTTTACAATAGTCGTAAACTTCACGATAAATTTTATCATATTCAGTAGGTGTTTCCCCCTCATTAAAGTAATACCTACCGCCATCTTTTGGCATCGCATGTATAAGGTTGCCGTAAAATATTTGTCCCTTAAATTCTGCTTTTACATGCTTTGCCTCAATATAGTTTTCAAAAGAAAATAGGTTTGTACCCGAAATAATGTACTCTCTTTTGTAAAGAGCTTTAGCTATATCATTGTAAAAATCAGTTTCAAATTGCTTCAATTCAGTTTGTTTAATTTGTTCTTTAAAATGTCCCAGAAGTTTTTTAAGAAATTCCAAAAATTGAAAATCACTTTCATCAAATCCTTGTGCCATATCGTTACCACTTACAGCGTACCCAAACCCATCTTGCAAATTCTTTAAATTAGTATTGTTATTTAAAGGTTTCTCTTTAATATAAATTTTTTCTTTTATACAGTTACAAACTTTTAGCAACTGGTTTTCTTTACTTAGAAACCTTATGGTGTTATTATAGTCTCTTAGTTCCTGCTTGAAATTAAAAATATTACTCCACATTAACCCCCAATTTTCCTGAACAAAGGTTGCGTTTACATCCCTATAAGTATTATTCACAAACAAAGGGTTGGTATCGGCTCGCATTGCTTCTACGTCAGTTTCTAAGAAATATTTTATCCAGTCGTAATCTCTTAATTTCATTTCATAATATTTTAAAACTCAATGTTTATTTTATCGGTTGCCGTTCTTTTCATTTCGTCTGAGGCTGTAACATAGCGTTGTGTATGTGTGGTGCTTTTATGCCCCATTAATTTAGAGGTGGTTAAAATATCTACATCATTAAAAATTAGGTTTGTGCCGTAGCTGTGCCGCCCATTGTGAAAAGTTATTGCCTTGCTTATTCCTGCCCTTGTTATCCATGCTTTAAGGGTTTTATTTACACCGTTGTGTGTTGGTAGGGTAAACACGTTTACATCGCTTTTTTGTGGTTCGCCCATTAGTTTTATAGCACTATCGTTTAAAGGCACAACTACTTCAACATCGGTTTTGCTTTGTGGTAGTTTCATTTGCCTTGTAGATAGGTTTATGTGTTTCCATTGTAAAGCCTTTACATCAATAAACCGTAAGCCTGTAACACAAGCAAACAAAAAAGCAGTTTTTACATTTTGGCTATCGGTATGGGTTGCCGCTAATTGTTTTATTTCGTCAATAGTTAAAGCATCTTTTTTTCGTGCAGTTCCCTTCACTTTCTTTTCTACAAAGTCTAGCACATTGGTTTTCATCAACTTTTTACGGTAAGCCTGTTTAATCATTTTGGCAAAGCGTTTATAGTAGCTTCTTGCCCCTTCGCCTTCGCTGTTGGCTTCTAAGTAATCAATAAAGCCCTCTATTAACAAAGCATCTAAACTACCAAAGGTTAATTGTGGCTTGCCTATGTTTTGCAAGTATGTAGTAAAGCGTTTGGTAACGCCTTGCATGTTTCTTATGTCTTTTTTATCGTAAGTTTTTATGTAGGCTTGCATCCATGTAGTAACAATTGTTTTGTTTCCTGCATCAGTGGTCATGTCGTAACCTGTTGCTTGCAATTGTGCAGCCCTTTCAACTACTATTTCTTTTGCCAGTTGTAAAATGCTTTTGTTGTGGTCTCTTGTAGCAATACTATCCTTTGAGAGTTTTAAATGCTTTAGCGTTTCATAAGTTCTTAATCCGTTATGGTAAATATCGAGCCTTAAAGTTGTTGAACCGTCTGCATTTTTTCGCTTGCGAAGTATTACACTCATTTTCCTTTAGTTTGCTTTTATCTTCTAAAGGTATGATTTTTTATATTACGTGTTCCAAACGTGGCACAATAGAGGAACAAAATTTGTTCCATAGAACAGAAATGAAAGGAAACAGAAAGAAAGGCTAAACGCTGAAAGTATTGATTTTATTGAGTTTTAGGCATAAAATAACCCGCTAAAAAAGCGGGTTATGTGCCTCAGGCGGGAATCGAACCCGCACTCGCATTGCGGCGAACAGGATTTTAAGTCCTGCGTGTCTACCAATTCCACCACCAAGGCTGCCAAAAAAAATTCCATCTTGAGATGGAATTTATCAGAGCGAAAGACCAGGCTCGAACTGGCCACCCCGACCTTGGCAAGGTCGTGCTCTACCAAATGAGCTACTTTCGCGTTTTGTTTTAAGATCTTTCCCGTTTTTCGGATTGCAAAAATAGGGAAGAAAACTTAATGACAAAATATTTTTTTACTTTTTTGAGTTTTTTTACTTGTACTCTGGTTTGTACTGACTGCTCTTTTGTACTTCTACATCAGGAGTGCCTTTATAACGGTAATTGTATAATTTATAACAACCACCAAGTACAAATGCTAATAAGCAGAATACTTGTAGGTAAAATAAGAAACGAGATGAGTTTACCCAATTTTTGGTAAAGTCTTTGTTGCTGTTGTCGCTAACTTCGTATGCCATAGTTGTTGTATTGCGTTGCAAAAATAGGGGTCAGCAACAAATTATAAAAGCTTCTAGCCAACTATTTCTGTAAACTTTGTTTTCTGTTTTACAAAATGCTGCCAAACAACGCTTCCTTTATAAACACCTTGCAAACTGCAAAGCGATTTTTTGGGTAGCTGATGTTTAGTGTAACCCTTTAACAGTAAGTAACACACGGCAAAATGTGCTTTTACAATAGCGATAAAAAAATAACTGTCGCCATGTAACAAACCTTTCCAAGCAGAAACTGCATCTAACAAAAATCTAAATGGCAGTTTATATAATTTCTCATGGAGTGGTAAATTTTTAGCAAGCATTAAAAGATTATTTCTAAAATTTAAAAACACCTTTCGCCCACCACGAGGCAATGTGCCTGCGCCTACATGGTATACTACTGACTCTGGACAAACCATGATGCTGTATCCTGCTAATTGCATGCGCCAGCATAAATCTATTTCTTCCTGATGCGCAAAAAAGAAAGCATCTAAGCCACCAAGCTCATGATACACATTACTACGTACAAACATTGCAGCACCGCTAGCCCAAAAAACTGATTCTGTAGTATCATACTGACCATTATCTTCTTCCAATACATCAAAAATTCTTCCACGAGATAAAGGATAACCAAGTGCGTCAATCCAGCCACCACTTGCACCAGCATATTCAAAAGAATGCTTGTTATTGTAAGCTAATAATTTAGGCTGACAAGCCGCAATTTGCTTGTCATTTTTCATTAATGAAATAATGGGTTCAATCCAATTTGGCGTTACTTCTACATCTGAATTTAGCAACACATAGTAATCACTTTTTACTTGCTGCAAAGCCCAATTGTAACCACCTGCAAAACCATCATTTTGCTTATTTACTAAAACTTCTACAGTAGGAAATTGTTCTTGTAGAATTAGTAACGAATCATCAGTGGAAGCATTGTCTGCAACAATTACGCGTTTATTAGCATACGACGACGCTAGTACTGCTGGCAAAAACTGCTGCAAATATTGCTGACCATTATAATTAAGAATGACGACTGCTACTATTGGTTGCAAAAATTAAAATTTTGGCGAAAATAGTAGTTTATAGATGAGGATAGAGAAGATTATGAACCGAAAGTAATTACTTTACCACTCAATTATAATTTGCCAATATGACTCTACAAAAAACAATGCAACTATTGTTGCTTTTAATTGCCGCCAATATGATTCATGCACAAACCATGATACCTTTATATAAAGGTGCTGTACCCAATTCAAAACCTTGCAACAAAGTAGAAGACAAAACAGCTGCTGATAGAGCTGCTGGCGTTACAACCCCTTGTATGTATGCATTTATTCCCGAAAAAAAGGATAGTGCAAAAACCTGTGTTATTATTTGCCCAGGTGGTGGTTATAGATATTTAGCCATTGGGCATGAAGGCTATCAAGTAGCAAAAGCTTACAATGCGAGAGGCATTACTGCTTTTGTACTAAAAAATCGTGTACCTGTAGATGCAGAATGTTTTGAAAACAAAGAAATCGTTGCCTTAATGGATGCTCAGCAAGCCATTAAACTAGTAAGAGAAGGAGCAGCAGAATATGGTATTGATCCAAATAAAATTGGTTTAATGGGCTTTTCAGCAGGTGGCCACTTAGCTAGCACTGCTGGCACACATTTTAATTCTGTAACAATAGAAAATGGTGCCAACACGTCTCTAAGGCCTGACTTTTTAATACTTGGTTACCCAGTAATAAGTTTTAGTGATACCCTTGCGCACATTGGCTCTAGAGATAATATGCTTGGTAAAGCTCCTAGTGAAGAAAAAAAGATATTGTACAGTAACGAATTGCAAGTAACTGCGCAAACACCACCTACTTTTTTGGTACACGCTGCTGACGATAAAACTGTAAAGGTTGAAAATAGTTTGTTATTTTTTATGGCTTTGCAAAAAAACAAAGTGCCAGGTGAAATGCACATTTTGCAAAAAGGAAGTCATGGCTTTGGGCTTAATAACAAAGCAGAACCTACAAACTGGCTTATTAATGTTTATGCATGGATGAAAGCAAACCGCTTTATGAAAGGTGATATTGAATAGTGAATGGTCAGTAGTCAATGGTAAGTAGTAAGTAAGCACAAAACAGCAACAATATAAACAAGCATTGCTACTTGGTGGACAAAGCTGAGTAGCATGCTTTATGATGCAGTGTGCGACGCAACGACAGCTACATAGTATTACAACCGCTGGTTAAAAAAAATTATTATAGGCACAAAACAAAAAAGCTGACTCAACTAAATGAACCAGCTTATGATAAGTTATAAACACACACAATTATTTCTCAGCTAAGAAATCTTTCACTTTGTCTTTGTGTATGATTGCCTCTTTAAAAGTATAGGCACCTGATTTTGGGCTACGTACAGCTTTAATTACTTTAGTGTAATTTTTGGCTTCTGCTGCAGCCTTTAAATCCTTAACTTTCGCATTCTTTGAAGCTACTTTTGCCATGGTTTATTTAATTTCTTTATGAACAGTTACTTTTTTCAAAATTGGGTTGTACTTCTTAAGCTCTAAACGCTCAGGAGTATTCTTTTTGTTCTTTACGCTGATGTAGCGGCTTGTACCAGGCATACCACTTGTTTTATGCTCGGTACATTCCAAAATCACCTGAACTCTGCTACCTTTCTTTGCCATTATATAGATAATTTGTGGTGTGTAAAATTAGATTTTTTCGCCTTTGGCTCTTAGTGCTTTTACAGTAGCTTCTAAACCATTTTTATTAATGGTACGGATAGCTTCGCCAGATACTTTTAAAGTAACCCAACGACCTTCTTCAGCATAAAAGAAACGCTTAGTTTGTAAATTTGGTAAAAACCTACGTTTAGTTTTAATGTTTGAGTGAGAAACACTGTTACCAACCATTGGCTTTTTTCCTGTAACCTGACATACTCTTGCCATAACACATTTTTTTTCGGACGGCAAAAGTAAGGAATGAGTTTTGAATAGCAATAGATTTTTGGAGTTTTTTATTACAAACTGCCAAAAAATTAATTTTAAACCTTTCTATAACGCAATACTCGCATCATTTGCAAGGCTACAGAGAGAATTATGAGTGCAAAACCCCAATAAAAACCTGCACCGAGCTCTTTGTTTTCGTGATAAACAGCAAAAGCTAGTATAATACCGTACACAGGTTCTAAATTTAAAGTTAGGTTTTGTGTAAAAGCTGATACCTTTTGTAGCGCCTGCAGCGATAAATCCATAGCCCACAAGGTACAAAACCAACTCATGAGCACTAGCCAAAACCAATCTGACGAAGAAGGTGTAAGATGATTTGTAGGAAATGCTTGCAAATAAAATGGTAATAAAGCCGTAATAGCCAAAAAACCACCACTTAATTCGTACAGCATCATGGTTTTAGGTGTAATAGTTGCTACCACTTTTTTATTAACGATAGAAAACACCACACTAAAAATAGTAGCCAGTATGCCTATTATGATACCTAACTTATAATGCGGATCGAAATGAAAAATGAGATAAATACCAGCAATACCAATAAAACCGAGCAAGAATTCTCTGACATTAAACTTTTTCTTGGTGAAAATAGGTTCAATAACTGCTGTAAATAAACCTGCAGAAGATAAACAAACCAAAGCGATAGAAACATTGGCGAACTTAATACTGCCGTAAAAAAATACCCAGTGAAAAGCCACAATAGCACCAGCACCAAATAATTGCCATATTTTCTTAGCTGGCAACTTTTCTAACTTACCAGTATACCAAAGCATTACGAACAATGTAATTACTGTAATAAGAATGCGATACCACACCAATAATGGTGCATTAAGTGTAATTAATCTACCAAGTACACCTGTAAAGCCCCAAAGAAATACGGCAAAGTGTAATTTTATTAAGGTAGAACGCAAGAAATATTGATTTGAAATTTGAAGTTTATGATTTGAGATTGAGACATCTCTTATTTACTTTCAGCAGCATAGTCACCATTAAAATTAGCTGTGATGATTTTAGCAGTTTCAGCAGGCGCTTTTACTTTACGCTTAAAACCGCCAAACATACTTTGCCATTGCAAGCGCAATACGCCTACCATACCTTCTTTTAAAATTTTGACGCTCATTTTACTCACGCCAGTTTTTCTATCTTGAAAAGTAATAGGCACTTCGGTAATTGTAAAACCAAGTTTCCAAGCTACAAACTTCATCGCTATCTGAAATGCATAACCAATAAAGTTTATTTCATTAAGGTTGATAGCTTCTAAAACTTTCACGCTGTAACAAATAAAACCAGCTGTGGGATCTTTTATAGGCAACCAAGTAAGAATTTTAGTGTACAAAGCACCACCACGTGAATAAAAATGACGGTCAAGTGGCCAATCTAATACTTTACCACCTTTTACATATCTACTACCAACGGCTACATCAGCACCACCAATCTTGCAGGCCTCATACAGACGTTGCAAATCTTTTGGGTTGTGTGAGAAATCAGCATCCATTTCAAAAATATACTGATAACCATTTTTAATAGCCCATTTAAAGCCATGTATATAAGCAGTACCAAGCCCTAATTTACCAGAACGTTCTTCGATAAATAATTGATTAGGATAAGTTGCCTGCAAGTCTTTTACAATTTGCCCAGTACCATCTGGCGAGCCATCATCTACAATAAGTACGCGAAAATTTTGCTGTAAGTTAAATACAGCATGAAGGATGTTTGCAACATTCTCCTTCTCATTATAAGTAGGTATTATAACCAGTTTTTCCAACACTAAAGAGGGTATTTATTACTAAAATAGTGAAAAAAGTATAACTACAATCTATTTTCGGCAAATAACAGGTATTTATTGCTCAATTACCCCTTCTTTAACAAAGTTCTATTTAAAATTTCTGTGAATTTTTGTTTTGTATTGATGGCAAAGTCGCCCTTCATCATCCAATCATAGTATTGTGGTTCTTCTTTTAGTACTTGTGTAACAGGCTTGCCCTTGTGTTTGCCAAAATTGAAAACTTCTACACCATTTACACGGATGAAACGACGTGCAAAGTCTACTATATCGTCCTCACCAGTAAATTTTACAATGCTTTCTACTGTATTACCAATACTAGGATAACGCTCTACTTGCGCTTCTAAAACTTCCCAAGTAGCTGTTGCATCTGCTTCAGCACCATGCGCACCCTCAAGCACTTTACCACAATAAAATTTATACGCTGCACCTAAAGTACGCTGTTCCATTTGGTGAAATACTTTTTGTACATCTACCAATTTTCTACCGTCAATATTAAAATCAATACCAGCACGTGAAAATTCTTCTATCAGCAAAGGCAAATCAAAGCGATTGCTGTTGTAACCACCAAGATCACAATTGTCTAAAAACTGTTTAACTTCATTTGCAACAGCCTTAAATGTAGGCGCATCTTTTACCATATCATCAGTAATACCATGTACATCGCTAGCCCCTTGTGGTATTGGTATTAATGGATTGATGATTTTACGTTTAACCAACTTTGTACCATCAACTGCAATTTTCACAATTGCTATTTCTACAATTCTATCGTTGCTAATATTAATGCCTGTAGTTTCTAAATCTAAAAAAGCAATTGGACGGGTTAATTCTAATTTCATGTAGTTATGGGGTATTAAAATGGACTCTGCTTAATGCGAAAGTAAGCAACCACAAGAAGCATGTTGAAAATAATTTTGCAAAAACTTATGTTTTTATAGAAGCAACAACAAGCGTGTTTACCTTATCTTTGAATTGATATACGTCATTATTAACCCATCATAAACGTTTTTATGAGAAAACTAATCTTAATAGTTGCATTGTTTGCATTTACTGGTGCTGCATTAACTTCTTGTGCTTCTAGCCGTGGTAAAGGCTGCCCTACTACTAATCCAAAATATTTTAGAGGTTAATTTTTAGTTGTACTTTTTTAGATTAGATGCATTTATGAATTGGATTGCGCTTGAGACTGAACAGCAACTACAAACGATTGCTGATAAATCTTTTACAACACCACAAGTTATTTTTAAACATAGCACCACTTGCAGCATTAGCAGCATGGCCTTAAACCGTCTTGAACGTTCTGAAGCACCTGCTAATGTTGACTTTTACTACCTCGACCTTCTAAAATTGCGTCCTATTTCTGCAGCTATTGCCGAAAAATTTCAAGTACATCACGAGTCACCACAAGTATTGGTGATAAAGAATGGCGAATGTGTGTACGATGAAAGCCACTACGGTATTTCTATGGACGAAATAGCAGAACAAACTGCTAGCTAATTAACTGATTTACACATAAAATTTATCAACCGCAAATAATTGCGAGCCAAAAACAATGTGTATTTTTTACACGTTTTTATATTGCGGTTCAATATTGTTTTATCATTGCCAAAATAACTTCTGTTTTATGAACTTTAGAAACTACTCGGTTCCTTATCAGATCAACGAAAACTACAGCAAAAAAGCGGCGTACTTTTCAATGGAATTTGCTATTCACCAGCCACTAAAAATATACAGTGGTGGTTTAGGTTTTTTATCTGGTTCGCACTTACGTAGTGCTTACGAGTTACGCCAAAACATGGTAGGCATAGGTATTTTATGGAAATATGGTTACTACGATCAAACACGTAATCAGGACCAAACTTTGCAGCCTGCTTGGATGGAAAAAAACACTTCTTTTCTTCAAGATACAGACATCAAGTTTCAAATATTAATACACGATGCACCGGTTTGGGTAAAGGCTTACTACTTAGCGCCAGAAACCTTTAATACTGCGCCATTATTTCTATTAAGTACCGATTTACCAGAGAACGATTATGTTTCCCAAACCATTTGCCATCGCTTATACGATGCAAATGTTGCTACCAAAATTGCTCAGTTTATTTTGCTTGGTATTGGCGGTGCAAAATTGATGGACGAAATAGGTTTCAATCCTGATGTGTATCATTTGAATGAAGCACACGGTATTTCTTCTGCTTTTTACTTGCTGAATAAATTTAGAAGCGTAGAAAAGCTAAAAGAACATTTAGTATTTACCACACACACACCTGAAGAAGCTGGTAACGAAAAGCACGACTTATACTTATGCCACAAAATGAGTTATTTCTGCGGCTTAAGTTTAGATGAAGTACGCAAGCTTACTGGCACAGAAGACGATCAATTTAACCACTCATTAACTGCTTTACGCTTTGCTCGGAAAGCCAATGGTGTAAGTGCCTTGCACGGTGTAGTTTCTAGAGATATGTGGGGTAAATATCCTGGCATTTGCGACATTATTTCTATTACCAATGCACAAAACTGGAAATATTGGGCAGACAAACAATTGTATGGTTTTAAAGACAGCGGTAACGACTTTGGCTTTGACGACCGTAAGAAATACTTGAAGAAACGTGCCTTTGAAATTATTGCCGACCAAACAGGTAAAATATTTGACCCAAATGTGTTAACCATTGTATGGGCTAGACGTTTTGCAGGCTACAAACGTGCAGACATGTTGACCTACGACATGGAACGTTTTGAAAGATTGCTAAGCAATATTAAACACCCAGTACAAATTATATGGGCTGGTAAACCTTATCCATTCGATTATCCAGCTATCGGCACTTTTAACAACTTGGTACATTTAAGCAAAAAGTATAAAAACGTAGCGGTGTTAATTGGCTATGAATTGGCTTTAAGTAAACGCTTAAAACAAGCAGCTGATATTTGGCTAAACAACCCTCGTGTGCCACGTGAAGCAAGCGGTACAAGTGGCATGACGGCTGCTATGAATGGTGCAGTAAATTTTAGTACTGATGATGGATGGATACCAGAATTTGTAGACCATGGTAACAATGGTTTTGTAGTGCCAAAAGCAGATTACGAAAACATGAATACCCACGAACAAGACGAATATGATTTGAATAAGACTTACGAGATTTTGGAAAATCAGATTTTGTCTTTGTATTACGATAATTACGACACTTGGAGACAAATTATGAAAAACGGCATGAGAGATGTACGTTTCCAATTTGACAGTAACCGTATGGCACATGAGTATTATGAATTGATGTATAAATAAGTTCATAGTCGATAGACCATAGATAGAACGACCGCCCAAAGCAATCAAGCTTTGGGCGGTTTTATTTTGTTAGCAATTGAAAATGTAAAAACCTCAAAAAAGTTTTTTGAACAAAAAATTCGGAAATAAAACCTTCAAAAAATGTTTTTGGACAAAAAGTTTACGTGCAAAAGCTTCAAAAAAGTTTTTTGAACAGAAAATTCAGAAATAAAACCTTCAAAAAATGTTTTTGAGCAAAAAGTTTGCGTGCAGAAGCTTCAAAAAAGTTTTTTGAGCTTTTTAAGTTTTATAAATGCTTGAACGAGGTCTGTTTGGTAAAAAGCATCGGAATAAACGCATCATTTAAAGTTTACAAGAACTAGACATTATCTATTTTTATGCCCATCTATTAGGCTAAAAATGAAAATACTGAAACAACCTTACGGGGAAATCCTTAAACATTTGATAAAAATCGCAGATAGCTTTAACTCTGAAGAATATAACTACCTTACATCCTATCCTTACTTCTTAGATTATTTCAAAAAACTTGAAGTAATCAACTTAGAAAATGTAGTCATTGGAATAAGCTTTACTTACTCTTGGATGCCAACGATTTTAACATTATCTCTAGAAAATTCTCATGAAGTAATTAATATTTTGAATGAAGCAAAAAATGGTACGAATCTTAGCAGTAATGAACTTACAATTTTAAAAGTAGCATTCAACAATTCTCTTGTTGGTACTTCAAAACTCCTTCATTTCATTAATCCCGAAGATTATGCAATTTGGGATAGTAAGGTTTACAAATTCTTAAATGAAGAAAGTCCCCATAAATACCGATTAGAAAAACCAGAGTTGTATATTGAATATCTAGATTTTATAAAAAAGTTGAGAAATGAAAAAGAATTCCCTAGTTTTTATGAATTGATGAAACAAAAGGTGGGTTTTGAGATAACCGAATGTAGATCTTTAGAATTAGCATTTTTTAAGGGGCAATAATTATGAAGACATATAGAGAACAAATTATTGAAACGATAAAAAGCCTAAGTACCACAAGAGAAATTGTTTTTGAACAAATTGTGAATCTTGCAATGTCAAACGAGTACGGCTACATACAAGAGGTTTTTGAAGAAGGTGATGTTTATTCATTTTCTTTATCACATTTTGAGAATATGGAAGATGCTAACATACAGAATCTTGTGAGCCTTTGTAAGAAAACTGAAGAAGCATTTTTTTCGATTATTAACTTAAATGGAATTAAAGAGGAAGAATTTGAATAAGTAAATTTTATAGAGAAAAAATAATTGCAGTAAACTTCTGTATTTCCAAATAACAATTACGCCCTCAAAATTTGAGGGCGTAATTGTTTATCTATTAAAAAAGTATAAAATTCTATTTCAAATCATCACCACCAAAACCCAAAGGCAATAGTAAAGATGCTTTTGCTATAATAAACACTTTGCCTTCTAAACCACTCAATATTAAACGCATCGGTTGTTTTACACGGGTTTCAAATTCAGCCAGCGTTTGTCTGCAAATACCGCATGGTGAAGCAGGTTTGTTGCTAATACCATTTTTATTATCGTAAGTAATAGCCATGGTATCTATGGGCATATTTGGGTACAAAGTAGATGCAACAGATAGCAAGGTTCTTTCTGAACAAATACCTACAGGATAACTCGCATTTTCTTGATTAGTACCACGCACAATCTCACCATTAGCTAGCATAGCAGCAGCCCCTACATGAAACTGTGAGTAAGGTGCATACGCATCTTTAGTTACATCTTTCGCCTGCTGTAGCAAGGCTGCATCTGCTGGTGTTAAATCATTAATTGAGTCGTAAACTTCGTATTCAAAACTTGATGTCATAAACCTAATGTGATGATGAGATAATTTGATGATGTGATAATAACCAATGACTTATTGACCATTGACTATTCACCTATTTAATAAACTTAAAAATACGGCTAAAACGTGGCCCATTTTCCCAGCTAAACCAAATAAATGACGCTTTACCTACCACATGCGTTTCTGGTACAAAGCCCCAATAGCGACTATCTTGGCTGCGGTGGCGGTTGTCGCCCATCATCCAATAATAATCGTATTTAAAAGTGTAAGTGGTGGTTTCTTTACCGTTAATGATGTATTTACCATTTACAATTTCAAACTTATTGGCTTCGTAATTTTCTATGGCACGTTTATACAGTTCTATATTGCTTGGCTGCAAAGTAATACTAGCGCCTTTTTTAGGTATCCATAATGGGCCAAAATTATCAGTCGTCCAGTTATGAAATGTATCGTAAGGATAAGTTGGTTGGTCTACTGGTACTCTTACAATGCTTGCAACAAAAGGTAGTTTTTTCACTTTCTCTGCATCTTCTGCACGCATGTTTAGTGTGTACGTAGAGTCGCTTAGTTTAGAAAATTCTAAGTTATCGTCTTCTTTTAACCAAAGGTTCAATTCATTTTTCAAATACTCTTCTGTAAAACCTGTACCATTTGTTTTTACAATATAGTCAGTTTGTGCATCTTTATAAGGTTGAGAAGCGGCACCATTTACATACAATAAACCATCTTTTATTTGTATCGTTTCGCCAGCAATAGCTACACAACGTTTAATGTAGTTATCGGTTTTATCCATTGGGTGTACCAAAATTTCATGTTCAGCCAATAATGCTTCACGGTTGCCTTTATACATTTGGCGCAGCACATCGTAATAAGGTACGGCAGAACCATAACCAATCTCATTAATAATGGTATCGCCAGCAGGAAAGTTAAATACTACCACATCGTTACGCTTAATAGGTGTGTAACCTGGTAATCGGTCGTACTTTAATTGTATCCAAGTAAGGTAAGATGGCTTGGTAAGTGAAAACGGTAAAAAATTATGTACAAATGGAAAAGCCAATGGCGTTTGCGGTACACGAGGGCCATAAGCCACTTTATTTACAAACAAAAAGTCGTTAATGCGCAAAGTTTTTTCCATACTACCAGTAGGTATTACGTAGGCTTCAAACACAAACGAGCGAATAATTGTAGCTGCTACAATAGCAAATACACCAGCATCAATCCATTCTCTACTTACAGGTTTATGGTAATGTTTTAAAGTTTCTTTGCCATACCATTTTTCTTTATCAGAAAAACCTAAATAAGGAAAATAAACAAAAGGTAAAAACACCGTTAGCGTGTGGGCCAAAAGGTTGACTTTTTTAAAATGCATTACCCAAATAATGGTAATCCAAATGGTAATAAACTGGCCAGCAATAGGAATTAATTGTAGCCAAAACCAAGTTTTCTTTATCTCACATTTTTCTACAATCAACCAAGTATTGTAAAAAGGTACTAAAGCCTTCCAAGGTTCTAAACCTGCTTTTTTAAACATGCCATACATACCAACATGCCAACCGATAGTACCTACAATAAATAAAATTATGCCCATGAGTATTTTTTAAGTGTCACAAAAATAAAGGTATCAAGCACCAATAGTATGCATTTAATTTGTTAAGAAAAGCCTGCAATGCACGAATAACGACGAATTACACGAATTGAATACTGCCTGTAAATGTTTTACACAATTAATTTCACCCGTATTTATCTTCTCAATCAGTGTTATCCGTGTCAATATCATTATAAACTAACACCAAACTTAGCCCCTACTTGTGTTAAATCATCTACCACAGATTGCAGCAAAGGAATGCCTTCTACCATTCTTATGGCTGTCATTTCTCGTTCAGGATCACCAGGAATTAATACTTTCTCGTGACCTTGTGCAGGTTTTGCGTTTCTAAATCTACCAATCCAATTATCCATATGGCTTTTAAATTCGTCGGCTGGTCTAAAGGCATCCACACGCATCGCACCAAAAAAATGCCCCAAACCTTGCCCCGGTTGATTGTCTGGCATAGCAATATACGCAGGAAAAGGTGGTGCCCAAGGGCCATAACTAGCACCGCTTAGTACCGCAGAAAAAATATCTACAATGCTACCCAATGCATAACCTTTATGGCTACCATGTTCTCTATCGCTACCAAGTGGCAATAAAGCACCTTGCTTTTTCAAAATATTAGCATCATTGGTGGTATTACCATCTTTGTCTTGTACCCAACCTTCTGGCGTATCGGCGTTTTTGCGTTGCAAAATTTCCAGCTTACCATTGGCTGCTGTTGTAGTTGCAAAGTCAGCCACAAAAGCTGGTTGTTCATTAGCAGGTATAGCCACAGCAATTGGGTTTGTGCCTAACATTTTCTCTATACTAAACGTTGGCGCTACCAAAGCACTTGCATTAGTCATAGCCATACCAATCATATCATGTTGCAAAGCCATCATGGCATGATAACCTGCAATACCAAAGTGATTACTATTTTTTACACTTACCCAACCGGTGCCTACATTTTTAGCCTTATCTATAGCTACTTGCATAGCATAAGGCGCTACTACCAAACCCAAACCTGCATCACCATCTATTACAGCAGTAGAAGGCGTTTCGTGTACAATACGAATGTTAGGTGTAGCATTTATGCGTTTTGCTTCCCATAGGCGTACATAACCACTTAGGCGTGCCACACCGTGGCTATCAATGCCTCTAATATCGGCTGACAATAACGCATTGGTGGCAGTAGCAGCATCGGTAGTACTACAGCCCATTTGTATAAAAACAGATTCTGTAAATTGGTATAAATGCTGGAAAGAAAATGTTTGCTCCATCAAATAAAATTTTAGTAGTTGCTGCGCATTAAATATTAGTACAAGCGTTTGCCCACAATGGTTAGGCTTCTTTCTATATCATCCATCACAGCAATATTTTTTAAATTACCCCATTGTTCAAAACCTAGTGATACAAACAAATTGAGGCTTGGTGTATTGTGTGTAAAAATAAAGCCTAGCAAGGTATGTACTTGATAATTTGCAGCTGTAGCCATAGCATGTTGCAATATTTTTTTACCGTAACCTTTGCCTCGTTGTTGTTCATCTATATAAATACTTATTTCGGCTGTACCATTATAAGCTGGCCTGCCATAAAAGTCCTGCAAGCTCATCCAACCAATTAATGTCGCATCATCATACACCATTAGTAGCGGTCTTGTGTCAGGGTTATGTTCGTGAAACCAAGCTAGTTTGCTTTCTACACTTACAGGTTCAGTATCTGCTGTTACCATTCTACCTTCAATGGTGCTGTTATAAATCGCTACTATGGTTGGTAAATCTTCAATTCTTGCATCAGAAAATTGTAAAGCCATGCTTTTGTAAGTTGTTATTTTGGTATTGCTTATAAATTAAAAATGGTCACTTTTCAGTAACCATTTTCTCGTCAAAGATAGTTTGTAAAGAAGTATAAAATGTCTCGCTGATGTCGCAAATCTCACAGATAAAAGTCCTTGTTCATTAAATATCTGCGTTTATCTGCGCAATCTGCGAGAACTAAAATTAAAACGGTAAATCATCCAAAGGTTCTGTTAGTTCAGCGGCCGATGGTGCAGCAGGACGATTAAAGTTTTGCTGCGGTTGTGGCTGATACGCCTGTTGCGGTGGCACTTGTTGGTAGCTTTGTTGCGGTGCCGCTTGCTGATAATTATTGTTGTTATTATAATTACCACCGCCATTATCACCTTCAGCTTTACCACCTAGCAATTGAATATTTAGCACACGCAACGTTAAAGTAGCACCATTTCTACCATCGTTAGTGGTATAGGTTCTTATATCAGGGCTACCTTCTGCATATACTTGTGTACCTTTTTTTAAGTAAGGCGCTATGGCCACTCTATCAGTCCAGTAAGCACAATCTACCCAAATGGTTTTATCTTTTTGGTTGCCTTGTGCATCTCTCAATTTTTCAGTATGTGCAATAGAAAAGTTAATTACCGATTTGCCGTTGGCATTGTTTACCACAGCATCTTTTCCCAAATGGCCAATAACGTTAAGTTTAATCATAACTAATAAATTTATGTTTGTGCATTAAATAAGGAGAATAAAAATAAGAAAAAAAATAATAGCCCTCTAACAGTGCCACCAAGCTTTTACCCACATTTTTAAATTTTATGGCACCAGCTATATATTTTCAATTGAGCATCGTTGCATCGCACACTGCATCGGTTAGATACTTTATTCAGCCTAAAGCGAATTTATAATGAGTGGCTTGTGTCTTAACAAGCCACTGTTGTTTTCGCTAGTTTTTCTCTTATTTTCTTTACACTGATGTAGCCACTGTAAAGGGTAAACACAACTAACATTAAGTAGATATAGAGCGGTATGTTTCTACCCACAACCACTAATAGAACAACTGTATTAATAGTAACAAACCCATTTGGTATAATGCCAAATGCGTTTGTTGTTTTATAATTTATTTCCAAAAGTGGAAATACACTACACTAAGTCATTGGCACTATTTCTAAAACTAGAAGTATACCATGTCAGTTAATTTGCCATATTTCTAAAACTGGAAATACACTACATCAAATAATTTGCCGTATTTCTAAAAGTAGCAATATACTATATCAACTAATTTGCTCTATTTCCAAAAAAGGAAATACGTTACATCAACTAATATACCTTATTTCTAAAAGTGAAAGTATATTACATTAGCTAATTTGCCCTATTTTCAAAAGTGGAAATACAACACATCAAGTTATTTACCCTGTTTGCAAAAATTACAAGTTAATAATACACACATGTAGAGGTACTGCACAAGATGATTAAACAAATGGTTGCCACATGCTAAATATCTAAACTATCACCATCTGTTACAAGCAAGCGCATCATTAATAATTTTTTTCTAAAAAACACATACAAAATAAGTTTTACTACAAATTATTTAATACATTAGCATAATTAAAACTAAATACTATGATGTCGCTTGAACGCTTCTTCGAAAACTTATTTGATGACCCAAAAATTAGTCGCCAAACACTTCGCAAGTTTACAGAAGACCACTTGCAAAGACTAGCCGTACAAAACACCAATAATGTGTACGATGATTTATTAAACAGTACAGAAACTGCTTACGAAAACTATTTTGGTGCATTAACAGATAGAGATACCAGTTTTGCCTTGCAACAAAGCCGCACCAAAAGCATGAATAATGTGGTGGCAAATTTTCAAAAAATATTACGCTTACGTGAAGGCTTGGTAAGCAACTATTTTCCTAAAGATACACCTGAATATTTAGAGTTTTTTCCTGCGGGCTTAGATGAATACAACCGAGCCACTTTGCTAAATGCAGAAACCTTAATGAATAGAGTAGTTACTGCATTTACCGCACACACAGCTACGTTTGGCAATACTACCGTTACAGAATTTACCAATTTTCTCACCCAGTTTAAAGCCGCCCGTGGTACGCAACTGCAACAAAAAGGTAAAGTAAGCGATGCCACTGAAACCACCGAAGCTACTCGTACCATATTAGAAATACAGCTTACTACTAATGTACTTAGCATTGCCCTTAAAAACATAGGCAACCCACAAGCTGCTACATCTTTTTTTGACCAAAGTATTTTGGCGGGAAAAAGTAGTGATGGTGGGGAAGAAAAGAAGGTGGATGAGGGGAAGTAAAAAATGAGAAGCCTGTAAGTTAGCTGGATTATCTATTACCCTTTTTCGCCATTGTTGGTATGTCGGGCAGCCAAGTGTGCAAGCATACCAACAATTTATTAGTAGTACAACATTTACCTTGATATGCTTCCCCAAGAATCGGGGCAGGCAGTGTATCAGCATGACTACCGTTGTGCCCTTTGCCTTCTTTGTTTCTTTGTGTGAAAAAATCTACGCCACAATAAAAGCCCAAACTACATTTTATGGCCGCAGTGTGCGACGCAACAACTGCATCATAGTACCACAAAAGCTGGTTACATAAAAAATATGATAAACGGTTTTAGGTTTTAAAAACACAATGTTTATCTTACCACCATCATTCACTAACCAAAAAGAAGGAGACCACACTTTGAGACGTAAAGACTTCTTACAACTATCTGCAATGGGCTTAGGTGCTGTAATGCTGCCTAATACCAACTTGCTTGGCAACCCAATAGATGTTGCCGATTTACTTGCCCCAGGCATTGATGTTGCTGCAAAAAAAGTGTTGGCCGATGTGGCTTTAAACACGGCTAAAAGCAAAGGCGCAACGTATGCCGATATTAGAATAGGCCGCTACTTGAGTCAGGCTATTGCAACGAGAGAAAACCGTGTACAAAACGTATCTAATGCCGAATCTTTTGGTGTGGGTATTCGTGTTTTGGCCAATGGTTGCTGGGGTTTTGCTGCTACCAACGATGTAACGAAAGAAGGTGTTGCGAAAACTGCTGAACGTGCCGTTGCTGTTGCAAAAGCCAATGCAAAAATTACTGATGCACCTGTACAACTAGCACCACAAAAAGGTTATGGCGAAGTAAGCTGGAAAACGCCAATTGAAAAAAGTGCATTTGAAGTGCCTATTAAAGAAAAAATAGACTTGCTACTGAATGTAAATGGTATAGCCATGAAAGGTGGTGCAAGCTTTGTAAACTCTAGCATTTTTGCCATTAACGAGCAGAAGTATTTTGCATCTACCGATGGTAGCTATATAGACCAAGATATTCATCGTTTGTTCCCAAGCTTTAACATTACCAAAATTGATAGAGCTCAGGGCAAATTTGAAACGATAAAATCGCTTAGCTCACCAGTAGGTATGGGTTACGAATACCTAACCTGTGGCGCAGCAGATAAAGTAGGCGGTATAATTACACGCTACAAAAACCGCTACGATATTTTGCAAGATGTTACAGAAGCAACGGCCGCTGTTAATCAAAAAATAAATGCCAAATCTGTAGAACCGGGTAAATACGATTTGATTTTAGATCCATCGCATTTATGGTTGACCATTCACGAATCGGTAGCGCACCCAACAGAACTAGACCGTGTGCTTGGCTACGAAGCTAACTATGCTGGTACTAGCTTTTTAACCATGGATAAACTGAAAAGCGGCAACTTTAAATTTGGTAGCGATAAGGTAAACGTAGTAGCTGACAAATTGCAAAAAGGTAGCCTTGGTGCTGTAGGTTACGATGATGAAGGTGTAGGTACTAAACAATGGGATATTATTAAGAATGGTGTATTGGTAAATTTTCAAGCGATAAGAGATCAAGCACATATTTTAGGCTTAAAAGAAAGCCAAGGTTGTTGCTATGCACAAAGCTGGAACGATGTGCAGTTTCAACGTATGCCAAACGTATCGTTAATGCCGGGTAAAGAAAAACTAAGTGTAGACGATATGATTAAGAACGTAGAGAAAGGTATTTACATTATTAATGATGGTTCGTTCTCTATTGACCAACAACGTTATAATTTTCAATTTGGTGGACAGTTGTTCTACGAAATTAAAAATGGTAAAATTGTAGGCATGTTAAAAGATGTTTCTTACCAAGCAAACACAAGAGAGTTCTGGAATTCTTGCAGTGCCATTGCAGATGAAAGCGACTACCGCTTGGGTGGTGCATTTAACGATGGTAAAGGGCAGCCTTCACAATCTAATGCCGTATCGCATGGTAGTAGTACCACTCGCTTTGATGGCGTAAATGTGATAAACACAGCAAGAAAAATCGGGTAAACTAAATCCATTAATCAACATCATTTAACACTAACATAAATGGCAATTTTAAATAAAGAAGAAGCAAAAAAACTGCTAGAAAAAGTACTGAAGTACTCTAAGGCAGATGAATGCGAAGTGATATTAAATGGTAGCGAAGGCGGTAATATTCGCTATGCACGTAATGCAGCTTCTACATCAGGCGATATCAGCACCATGACGCTATCTGTTAATTCTATTTTTGGCAAAAAATCTGGTTCAGCTAACATTAATGAGTTTGACGACGCAGCACTTGAAAGAGTGGTAAGACGTGCAGAAGAACTAGCGCAACTAGCACCAGAAAACCCTGAAAGAATGCCTTTGCTTGGGCCTAATACATTTAAAGATGGTATAGGTTACGATGCAAAAACAGCCGCTATGACACCTGCTACTAGAGCAGAATTAGTAGCAAAAAGTATTGCTGTGGCAAAAGAAGCAAAGCTAGAAGCAGCTGGCTTTTTAGAAAACACAACCTCTTTTACAGCAGTACTAAACTCAAAAGGTTTATTTGCTTACGATAAAAATACAGACGTTACTTTCTCAGTAACTACACGTAACGCAGAAGGTACTGGTTCTGGCTATGCTGCTAGAGGTTTTAACGATGTGAGCAAGCTAGATACATTTACTGCTACTAAAATAGCTTCACAAAAAGCTAATGGTTCTGCAACAGCAAAAGCTATTGAACCGGGTAAATACACAGTTATTCTTGAGCCAGTAGCAGCTACTTACATGCTAGAAAATATGTTTAGAGGCTTTGACGCAAGAACAGCTGATGAAGGTAGAAGCTTTATGAGCAAACCTGGTGGTGGTAACCGCTTAGGTGAGCAATTGATGGATGAAAAAGTAACCATCTATTCAGATCCATTTAATACTGAATTACCTGGTGGTACTTGGAGCCGCGAGGGTCAGCCACTAGAAAGAATGAACTGGATAGAAAAAGGTGTTGTAAAAAACTTAAGTTATTCAAGATATTGGGCAGAGAAAAAAGGTGTAAAGCCTGTACCGTTTCCTAGCAATATTATTATGCAAGGTGGTGATGGCGGTAGCGTTGAAGACATGATTAAAAGTACCGAGAGAGGAATTTTGGTGTCACGTCTTTGGTATATACGCTTAGTAGATGCTCAAACATTATTGCTTACAGGCCTTACACGAGACGGAACTTTTTACATTGAAAACGGAAAAATTAAACACCCTGTAAAAAACTTCCGCTTTAACGAAAGCCCGATTATTATGTTGAATAATGTAGAAGCTTTAGGTAAGGCTGAAAGAAGCATTAGTGTTGAATCGTACAGAAGTTATTTAATCCCACCAATGAAGATTAAAGACTTCACGTTCAGCTCTTTATCAGACGCTGTGTAAACAAATTATTATTGTTTTATAAAGAATACAATGGCAATAAAATGGGGATACAAATTGTATCCCCATTTTATAAAACATGATATTCGATAATTCTATTAAGATAAAATTAAGAGTTCGCTGCTATTTCTTCTTTAGTGCAACAATGCTTTTTAATAATTTGCATTAGCGCTCTTGCCTTATTTGCAATTTCTTTATCATTCTGATAATTTTTATACCTTGAAGTCATTGACATGTCTAGCAGCCAATCATAATCATCAGCTATTTCTAAGCATTTTTTTGCAACAAGGTCAGATAATAGTTCATGCTTACTCAATCTCTTGGGATTATTATAAGATGAAAATTGATCAATGCTTTCAATAGCAATTTTTTTACCTGCAATCCCTTGAACATCAAAAGGGAATATTTTATAAGAAACAAAATGTAGCGCAGAATAAAAAGCAGTCGTTATTATCCAATCAGAAAATTCCTGCCTAATTTCTAAATAATTACATACACTTTCATTATGTAAGGCATGTCTCAAACGGTCATTATTTTTTTTCATACTTCATAAAATAGCCGTCTGCTAGTAAACAATGTTCATCAAAATTATCAGAAATAGGAGTAAAAGAGAATGTAATATAAAATTTCTCACTTTCCGACTCGGTTCTGATTTTTCTAGAAATAGTATAGACTTTTCTAAATGAGTCAGAAACAAAATCTGTGTTTTTTACAAAAAACAACGCTTTATACTTTGTAATATCGTCTGCCTTTAAATGTATCTCCAGTGGAGTTATGTTATTCTTCAATACCTCCTTAAAAAGCTTTTCAGAAAGATCAGCGGCCTTATTTATATTTTCTTTTAGTTGTGTGGAAAGAATACGATAATGTTCATTTTGACCTGCTTCTTTGCCTTTCAAAAAAGCGTCAATTAAATCATCGCCAGTATATACGTCTTCACTTTTTTCCCAATTTCTTGGTATAGAAGATTTTGTATTTGAAACTGTTTTTTTTATTTGCGTAGTTGCCATATTTATTTTTGACAGTTGCGAAGATAAGAATGAACATTGAAAAATAATTGGTTTATTTCAATATTAGACAGCGAAATAAAGCTCACGATAATTATACCACCAATAAACTGCATCCACGTATATCGCTGTTATCTAATCTGCCCCAAACTTCAAAACTTCCATCTTCATGTACCACACCTACATCTTCTGTAGCTATAAAACTACAACTGTAAATGTTGGCTAAATCTATCACGTTTAAAACGCCTTTACCACTAGTTTTTACACTCAATGGGTCTTCTTCATCACGTACCAAAACTTTCATCCACGGCGGGCAAATAAATTTACCATCACCTTTGCTATAAGCTTGGCTCAATAACTCAGTCATCCCATATTCTGAATGTACTTTTTTTACCCCCAAACCATTGGAAATAATAGCATGTACTTCTGCTCTAGTTAACTCTTTTCTACGCCCTTTCATGCCACCTGTTTCCATTAATACTGTGTGTTGTAGTTGCATGGGATAATTTTCAGCAAAATCAAGCAGGGCAAAGGTTACGCCTATTAGCAAGGTCTTTTGTTGTTTGTTTTCAAGTTGTTGTAAAGTGCTAGCCAACTTATCAAATTCATTCAGATAAAAACCACTGTCTGCATGATTACTCAACTTAATTAAAGCATCTACCATCATTACCAAAGAAGAATTATTACGCTCTAAATATGATGGCAGCAAACCAATGATACACCACTCATTAATATTGCCATAAAACAATTCAAAAGCTTTGATAAAACTTTGTTCGTAAATGGTAATATCTTTTACCAAATGCTTGCTATTAATGGTTTGCGTAGTACCACTACTTTCAAATATTTGTTGCGGCTCAAACAACGTTGTGGTAATAGTATGGCTCTTAAAAAAAGAAATGGGAAGAAAAGGCGGTTGACAGTCGACAGTCGACTGTCGACTGCTTAACAAATCGCACCATTTTGCATAAACTTTGTTATGTTGGTATTGAAATTGAAACACTTCGGTAGCCAAACTATCAAAGTCATTATCGGTAAGTGAAAAAATATTGTTAATGATGTTTGACTGCACGATGAACTGTTGAGATAATGTAACTAAATTTGAAATCTATACTAAGGACTTATGAAAGCAAAAATATTGATACTGTTGATAATTACGCTAGTTATTAATGCTTGCAGTAAAGAGGTAAATGGCGGTAAGCCGCAATTAAGTTTTAGTAGTGTAAGCGCTACAACCATACCGCTCAATAGTGTAGTAACGTTCAATCTTATTTTAAAAGATGCAACTACTGGTACTACCAACGATACGTTGTTTATTGCGAGAAAATTTTACACTTGCCCATACATTACCAAAGACACGAGTTTTGCTATAATACCTACTTACAACGGTGTTAAAAATCAAAAAGCAAATATTGAATACACTTTTCAATATGGTAGCGGTGGCCATTACAATGGCTGTATTAATACTGGCAATGGTGGTGCTGGTAATGCGCTACGTACAGATTCTCTAAATTATTATTTCTGGGTAAAAGATGCTTTTGGTAATACTAGCGATACTGTAGTCTCTCCAAAAATTATTTTATTAAATAGATAATGCCACATGACAATAATCTTATAAAAGCCATATTCTTTGGTAACTATTTTTATGGGTTATGTGCGGTTACATTATCTATTGAGGCTGCGTTGCAACAGTTTGTTTCTATAAATACTTTTACTTACTACATCGCTGTATTTGCAGTTACAACACTCTACTATACTTATGCCTATATTTCTATTAATGTAGCCAATCCTCATAACAAACGTGCTGTATGGTATTTGCATCACAAGAAAGCCATGCACTGGTCGCAAATTATTCTAACCATTGTGTTTACCATTTGCGCAGTAAAATTGTTACAAAATCTGTGGTCACATTTACCTAACATTTCAACTACAGAATGGATAATTATATTAGCTACCCCTACTTTAGCTGCAATGTATTACGGTATTAATTTACCAATACTTACTACTAAAAATTTAAGACAACTAGGTTGGCTAAAACCATTCATTATTGGCTTCGTATGGGCAGCAATGGTTACAGTATATCCTGTTATTTATGACCACATAATTCACAACACAGCTTTCCAAATTACGCTACTTAGCACCTTGTTGTTTATCAAAAATTTCATGTTTGTAACAGTGCTTTGTATCATGTTCGATATAAAAGATTATGCCGCCGATCACAACCAACAACTTAAAACATTTGTGGTACGTGTAGGCTTAAGAAAAACCATTTTTTACATCATAATTCCGCTAAGCATCATTGGATTATCTACCTTTATATTGTTCGCAACATATAGGCAATTTCCTTTGTTACGTATACTTATCAATACCATACCATTTTTATTGCTCATCATTGTATCGTATTCTTTGCATCGTCGTAAAAGTATTCTCTACTATTTAGCAATTATAGATGGGCTGTTATTGGTAAAATCGATTTGTGGCATCACAGCAATGCTGTATTTCTAGTACTCGAATTATTCGTGTAATTCGTGCAATTGTTTTTAATTCGTGAAATAAAATAAACACTATGGCAAAAGCTAAAAAAGAAGTAGAAAAAAAGAAGGTAAAGGCGAAAAAAATTGTTACCGAAACCTCACTAGCATTTTTTAAAAATTATATCAACACACCGTCACCAGTGGGTTTTGAAAGTGGTGGACAAAAGCTTTGGGTAGATTATGTAAAGCCTTATGTAGATGAATATTTTGTAGATCCTTATGGCACCGCTGTAGGTGTTATCAATCCTAAAGCACCGTTTAAAGTAGTAATCGAAGCGCATTGCGATGAAATCAGTTGGTTTGTAAACTATATTAATGCAGAAGGCTTAATTTATCTAAAACGTAATGGTGGTGTCGATCATCAAATAGCACCAGCTATGCGTGTGTTTATTCATGGCAAAAAAGGGCCAGTAAAAGCAGTGTTTGGTTGGCCAGCTATTCACACACGTTACAGCAATCCTGAAGCAAAAGAGCCTGTTGCAAAAGTGGACAATCTTTGCCTTGATTGCGGCGCAAGAAGCAAAAAAGAAGTAGAAGAATTAGGTATTCATATAGGTGCTGTGGTTACCTATCAAGATGGTTTCGATGAATTAGCGAATGGCTATTACATTGGTCGTGCTATGGATAATCGTGTTGGTGGTTTTATGATTGCTGAAGTTGCACGTTTACTAAAAGAAAACAATAAAAAACTGCCTTACGGTTTATACGTGGTAAATGCTGTTCAAGAAGAAATTGGCCTTCGTGGTGCCGAAATGATTGCCCGCAGATTAAAGCCAAACGTTGCTATCATTACCGATGTAACGCATGATACACAAACACCAATGATTAGCAAAATTATTGAAGGTGATGTTGCTTGTGGCAAAGGCCCTTCACCATGTTACGGCCCTGCGGTACACAATAAGTTATTACAGTTTGTACAAGATGTTGCAGAAAAGAAAAACATCCCTTTGCAAATGCGCACCGTAAGTCGCAGCACAGGTACAGATACCGATAGCTTTGCTTATGCAAATGACGGATGCCCAAGCGTGTTAATTTCTATCCCTTTGCGTTACATGCACACAACTGTAGAAATGCTACACAAAGACGATATCGAAAGTACCATTCAATTAATGTACGAAACCTTGTTAGCATTAACACCAGAAACTAATTTGAGTTATTTGTAGAAAGGAGTTTTGTTTCACAAGCTGTTGTACAAATATTTGGCGCCTGTTGTGTCACTCACTTGTACGTTCTTATCGCTATTCTACTTTTCCTACAATATAAATAAAACACAATAAAAAGGTCGCCACTTGGCGACCTTTTATTTTTTAAACAATTTAATTTAAAACTTAACCGAAAAACCTACTTTAAATAACAACGAATTATAGTTGATAGTAGGTGTAGCAGCAGATTGATAACTCGTATAAGCAGCACCTACTTCAATCAAATGAATAATTTTAACGCCAGCACCTACCTCGTATAAAAAATTAGAGCCACTTACATTGCCTTTACTGTAGCTTTCCATCGCAGTACCAATCTGACCATTTACAAATAGCTTACCAACTAAATAACGTCTCACACCAAATTTAATAGGTATCACATTCAAGTCGCCATAAGTGGTAGTATTAGTAGCAGCTAGATAGTTAACATAGCCAGTACTACCTATTATCACAGTTTTACCAATGGCATAACCGCCACCTATTTCAAACCCTGAACCATTAGCAAAATTTTTTGTAAAGTCAGTTCCTTGCGGTGCAGTAAAGGTAAAATTACCATACACCAACCCTTTTCGAGTTTGTGCATTCACAAAATTTACACTAGCAATTACTAACAATAAAACAGCAAAACAGAAATTGTGTATCTTACGCATAATCTAAAGTGATAAGTATTTCAAAGAAAACAATAATAATCGTAAACACCTTAGTATTTTGCAGTAATAAAATGTTATAATTCTATGCTCTCAATGAAAACCCAATACGCTTTTAAAGCATTAATGTATTTAGCCCAAAAAGATGCTAGTGGTCCAGTACTAATTGCAGAGATAGCAGATAAAAAAAATATACCTTTAAAATTTTTAGAGAACATACTTCTTGAACTTAAAAAAGCAGGCGTTCTTGACAGTAAAAAGGGAAAAGGTGGTGGCTATTTCTTTAACGAAAATCCTTCTAAAATAAAACTAGCACGTGTTATGCGCCTTATCGATGGTCCGATAGCGCTATTGCCTTGTGTAAGTATTAACTTCTACCAGCAATGTAAAAACTGCGATGAAAAAACATGCGGCTTAAGTGAAGTTATGAAAGAAGTGAGAGATGCAACCTTAAGTATACTAGAAAATAAAACAGTGGCTGATATATCTCAAATATTAAAATAGACATTTGCCCACTTCCATTTAATGATATACTTTCGTTTCTATGCATCACAATTCGTGGTGCATTGTTGTTTTGTGGTTGTATGATGGGGTTAGGCGTTAGGTGATTTCGTGGGGAGTTGCTGTGGTTGAGGTATGTACATAAAAAAACCTCTAACAATTTGGTTTGTTAGAGGTTTTAAATAAATATGGCAACTACCTACTCTCCCGGCGTA